>CAXSIG010000026.1:4224-5872 GCA_964237255.1 uncultured Bryobacteraceae bacterium | reverse complement strand
GCCTGCATCGTTTCACGCGAGGGATGCGTGATCGCGGTGGGTCCCGCGCATCACCACCACCATCATCACTAGGCCTTTCGGAAAATGACGACTTGTTGTCCGGCCAGATCTTCCAGGCGAGAATCTTCGATCAATCCCGCTTCCGCGGCGGATTCCAGAAAGTAACCCATCTCCATATCGATGCGCGCTTCGTTTCCCTCAAAGCGGGAGCCTGGAGACACCGCCGTATGAATGCTTAGAATCGCACGACCACGCGAGCTCAGAATCCGACCGCATTGCCGCAGGTAATGCTTCATATCCGGCTCTAGAAGGTGGGTGAAAATGGAGGCCCCGATAACAATATCGGCTCCGGCGTCCTCGCAGGGAAATTGGAATTCGGTGGTTCGGATTGCGCCGTCAGGATTGTATTCGGCGGAGTACAGGTCGTAGCAATAAAACTCAGCCGTTCCGCTCCACCAAGCCGGACGGAGGTAGGCATTGCACCATTCGATGTTGGGGGCGATGACATCGAACCCAATGAAGCGTTTGATGAACGGATGATTCAGCAGCAGCCGCGTCGCGCGTCCGCAGCCGCAGCCGATTTCGAGAACCGTCGCGTCCGGAGGAATGTGCCGGCTGATTACTTGGGCCCAGGCCTCGGCAACCACCAGGAACTCTTCCAGCGTGGCCCCGCCGACGCTCCACTGCAAACGCCAAGGCGGCAATGGGACAATGCTGGTCCATTGCTGATACGACGGGTAAGTATCGAAACCGTCGGTCGGCCTTATGCCGGAAATGGAGTTCATTCAGACTCTCGATTCTAGCAAAGGGCGCGTGTTAATCCCGTTAAGCAAAGTAGTCCCGGACGCGGTCGAAAATCCCTTTTTCGGCGGGGGCGTTTTCGGCGGGAAGCGTGTCGCGGAGTTGCTCGAACAACTTACGCTGCTCCTTTGTGAGCTTACCAGGCGTTTTTACGTGCAAATGCACGACGATATCGCCGCGGGAATGACCGTTGACCTGAGCGATGCCTTGGCGCTTTAAGCGGAGTTGCGTGCCGGTTTGCGCGCCTTCCGGGATTTTCATGGTGGCAGCCTCGCCGAGAGTGGGCACCGAAATCTCCGCGCCTAGTGCCGCTTGGGCGAAGTTGACCGGAATGGTACAGTGCAGGTCGTTCTCATGGCGCTCAAAGAACGCGTGTTCTTTCACTTTCAAGAACACATACAGGTCACCGTTCGGACCTCCATTCGGGCTAGGCTGGCCTTCGTTCGTGAGGCGGAGGCGATTCCCGTCAGCCACGCCGGCCGGAATGGTGACTTTCAGTTTGCGATTCACCTGAACGAACCCTTGCCCACGGCAATCATGGCAGGGATTGCGGATCACCTTGCCCGCGCCGCCGCACTGATTGCACGGACGACGGACGGAAAGGAAACCCTGTTGATACGTCACTTCGCCACGGCCCTTGCACTGAGGACACGTCACGGCGCCGCTCCCCGGTTCGGCTCCCTGGCCATCGCAGCGCCCGCACTTTTCGTGACGGGGAACCAGAATTTCGGCAGTCATGCCGAAGACGGCGTTTTCAAACTCGATTTGAAGGTCGTAGCGGACATCTTCGCCACGCATCACGCGGTCGACGGCCGCCAGGAACAGGGCCTTCTTGCTCGGGAAGTAG
>CAXSIG010000026.1:0-4214 GCA_964237255.1 uncultured Bryobacteraceae bacterium | reverse complement strand
CGTAACGGACATCTTCACCGCGCATTACGCGGTTGCGGCCTTTGCCGCCCAGGACATCGCCAAAGCCGAACTGGCTGAACAGATCGTTTAAATCGAAGCCATTCGGATCGAAACCGCCAGCGCCGCCGTTTTGCATCTGCTGGACGCCGTCGTGACCGAAACGGTCGTAAGTCGCTCGCTTTTGGCCGTCGGAGAGAACGGAGTACGCTTCGGCCGCTTCTTTGAACTTTTCTTCCGCGGCGTGGTTATCCGGGTTGCGGTCCGGATGGTATTGCAAAGCCAGCTTTCGATAGGAAACTTTGATGGTGCTATCGTCGGCGGTGCGACTGATGCCAAGCACTTCGTAGTAATCGCGTTTGACCGTCGGCATACGGCCCTACTTACGGATGAACCGCGACCTTGACCATGGAGGGCCGCAGGAGTTTGCCTTTGAATCGGTACCCGCGCTGAAATTCGCTCAGCACTGTGTGGTCCGGCGCGTCTTCGGTTTGGACCTGCTCAATGGCTTGGTGGATGTGCGGATCGAACGGCTGGCCCGCGGTTTCGATCGGTTCGAGGCCCAGCTTCTTCAGGCTGTCGGCCATGCGCTGATGAATCAGTTCGATGCCCTTGGCGTAATTTTTGTCCTGCGTTTCGGTCTTCATGGCGATCTCGAAGTTGTCGAGGACGGGGAGAATTTCGCGGATCGCTTCCATTCCCGCGTATTGCGAGAAATCGGCACGGTCGCGTTCGCTACGCTTGCGGAAATTGTCGAACTCGGCTTGCAGGCGAAGGACGCGGTCTTGTAGCTCTGCCTTTTCCTTGGCAAGTTGATCGCGCTCGGCCGTAAGTTCGGTCACTTCCGACGCGAGCTGGACTCCGGAAACATCTTCCACCTGGTTGGTCTTGTTGGAATAACCATCGCCCTGGCCGGTCTTGGCGTTGTCTGGTTGCATATCGGAAATGTTTGGTTTAGAAGTATCGGTATTCACTGCGTTGTCTCTACGGTCTGTTCATGGGGGCCGCTCCATTGGGCAGCGGCTAAGAATTTAAATTTGGGCGCGTTCGAAGGCTTGGCCCAGATGAAGCACTGAGGCTACTACTTTCTCATATTGCATACGCACCGGACCAAGTACAGCGATGCGGGCCTGCAAACCACCGGGCAGAGGGAGGGAAATCCCAATCAGGGCAAGCTCTTTCATGGCTGGATGAACTTCTCCAAGACCGATGTGAACGCCTACTTCGCGATTCGACTCATCCAGGAATCGGTCCAGCAATTCCAGCACTCGCTTTTTTTCTTCCAAGGCGCGAAACAGGTCTCGCATCCTCTCCCTGGTGAGATGAAGATCCAAGCCCACGAGATTCGACGCGCCATCCGTGTGGATCCACGGTTGGCTATCGACATCGAGCAATCCTTTCTGGTACAGGATGGTCAGTTTGCGCAGCACGGCATCATATTCGGCGCGCTCTTCGTCCATGCGGCGCAGAAGTTCACGTCGGGCGTCGACCAGCTTCCAGCCGGCGAAGTTCACATTGACGTAGTTCCGGAGATTAGCTAGCTCGTCCGGGTGCATCATCTCTTCGAGCATGACGACGCGGTTACGGACAACGCGATCGCGCGTGGCGAGAATCATCAACACGCGGCGATCGGACAGGGCGATTAGTTCAATGTGCTCTAATTCCTGCTCCGTTCCGGGCAGTGCCGCTGCGATACCGCAATTCCGCGTCATCTCTGCGAGAACCTGAGATGTGCGCTGGATGCAAGCCTCGACCGAGGCCGAACCACTCAACTCATTCACCAGATTATCGATCAGACGAGCGTTATGAGAGCCGGGAGCGGAACGAGGATTCAGCGTGGATACATACAGCTTAATCGCCTTCTCCGTGGGGATACGGCCAGCGGAGGTGTGGGGTTGTGAGAGGTACCCGGCGTCGGAAAGATCCGCCATCACATTGCGGATGGAGGCGGCACTGAGTTTCTCCTGATTCAGCTTGGAAAGAGTGCGCGAGCCGAGAGGTTCGCCGCCTTCGATGTACGCACGCACTATGGACAGAAGAATTTCCCGTTCGCGGGAACGCAACGTTCCTTCCTGCCGTAACACGGTGTCTTTTACCCCTGCCATCCCATTGTAATGCTTTGGAAATGCTGGAATCAACAGGAGATAGCGTGCGAGATAGCCCAGCGCGCGCGGTGCAAGCTTGATAGACTGACTGTTTCGTTTTACGAAAAGGGGAATCGGCCGAGTGCGCTTTGTCCGAGGTGTTCTGAGAGTTTACAGTTGGATCTTTGAGGCGGTCCTTTGCGCCATGGCTCTGGCCGTGGCTGCCGTCACCGTGCTCAGCGGCAACGCCAATTTGAAACTAGGATGGGTCGCTTTCAGCGCCGACCACCTGACCGGTTGGCTTGTGGGGTTCGCGCTCACCGGGTTTTTGTGTGTGCTTCTGGCGATTGCGGGACAGCTGCGAATTTTGTTGTTCCTCTTCGCGTTGGTTGTCGTAATTCTGCTGGTGAAAGGCTTTTTCTATGGTTTCGGATACTCATTCGAGAATTCGGGACAGGTCAAGAATGCCCTGATTCTAATCGGTGGGGCGTTCGTGGCATTCCTAGGCGCTTGGCCGACTTCCGCGCCACGGCGCCGAAGCGCCAGATAATCGCGGCAGGCGGGTCAGGAGTTCGTTATGATCGACCGACGCGGCTTTCTGGGCCAGTCACTCGCCAGTTCGGCTCTGCTAGCGCAACCCGCTCCGGGTTCCCGGCCCAACATCCTGCACATCATGTCGGACCAGCAGCAGTGGGGCTGCATTGCAGAGCGGAATCCGAGCCGGACGCCGAATTTGAACCGGCTGGTGAAAGAAGGAATGCTGTTCGAACGGAGCTACACCCCGAGCGCGGTCTGCTGTCCGGCGCGCGCGATGATCCTTTCGGGCGCGTACCACTGGCATAACGGAATCTTCAACCAGATTCACTCTTCGCCTTCGGTGCATCGGGATATGTATCCCGACGTGGTGCTGTACGCCCACCGGCTGAAGGATGCCGGTTATCGACTGGGATATACCGGGAAGTGGCATGCCAGTTGGAATCGTTGTCCGGCTGACTTCGGATATGTGATGTCTCATGTCGGCGGCTGCGATCCGGCGGTGCTCCGCAAGTACGATCAGAACCCCGATCGCGTGCCGCCTCCGAAGGGCCGGTTGACGCGGCATACATTACGAACCATCCAGTGGCCGGGAGACAACCCGTTTGCCATGTGGGGCTACACCGAAGGCGACGAGGAGAACACTCCCGCGCATCAGGTGGCCGAAGCGGCAATCCGGATGATGGATCGCTTCTCGAAGGAGGCAAAGCCTTGGTTACTGGAAGCCCACTTCGTCGATCCGCACGATCCTTACTTCCCGTTGAAGAAGTACCTGGACCATTACGACCCCAAGTCTATACCAGTCTCTAAGAGCTTCGGCGATACGTTCGCCGGGAAACCCGGCATGCACGCTAGAGAATCCGGGACGTGGGGACACGTGACCGAGGAAGACTATCGGCAGAGTCGCGCTTGTTACTACGCCTGCGTGGAACAGCTCGATACGCAGATCGGTCGGCTGCTCGACGCCCTCGACAAGACCGGGCAGGCAAATAACACGATAGTCGTCTTCACGACCGACCATGGGGACATGTGCGGCAACCATCGGATGTGGCTGAAGGGCTGGATTCCGTATGAGGAAGCGTACCGGACACCGCTGGCGATACGTTGGCCGGGACAAATCCAGCCGGGGACGGGCTCGCCGCATCTGGTGGTAAGTCACGATCTGGCGCACACTTATGTGCAGGCGGCGGGAGCGAAGGCGCTGCCCTACCCGGACGGGTTTGCACTGCAGCCGCTGTTTGCCGATCCGAAAGCCACCGCCTGGCCCGATCAGCGCCTGTGCGCGTATTATGGCGGCGAGTTCCTGTATACACAGCGGATCGCAATCACGCAACGGTTCAAGTACGTGTTCAACGGATTCGACATCGATGAACTCTACGATCTGGAGCGGGACCCGGAAGAGATGCACAACGTAGTCGCGACCCCATCCTACGCGAAGTACGCGGACGATATGCGCGCCCGGCTTTACGAAATGATGGACCAGTTCGAAGATCCGTACGGAACGCCGAAGCGATGGACTCTGCCGGGAAACCGGCCCGATCGGTACGGCGCTCCGCGATATTTGCCGCGGGGGAAGCGGCTTACTGGTTAGCGGGCGTA
>CAXSIG010000025.1:16208-19257 GCA_964237255.1 uncultured Bryobacteraceae bacterium | reverse complement strand
CCCGGTAGGGTTCAGTCTCTAAAATTCGGTGGTAGCGGGCGATAGCTTCGTTTAACTGAGACATGCTGCGTCATCCACCATTTCCATTACGAGTATGACACGCTTTTTGGAACGCAGCGTGCTTAGAGCAAGCTCCGCTTAGAGCTAAGCCACTCGTTTGAAACGGTTTAGACTATCAGCAAAATTTTTTTCATCAGTACCGAAACTTTAAATTTTTCGTTATTTTCCCTCTTTTGCCACCTGTCCACGGGCAGTTTCAAGCTTTTTAGTCACCTTGGCGATCTCACTCTGATCCGCCTCAGATGAGGGAGTAACGTCCCATTCTTTGAGCGAAGCCTGCCACTGTTGAATCGCCTCCCGGACCTTACCTTCTTTCATGAAAACATCGCCTAGGTGATCGTGAACCGTCGGGTCGGTCTTGATTCGATCCAACGCCTGACGGAGACTATCTTCAGCTTGTTGTAATCGGTTTTGACGGAACTGGACCCATCCCAATGAATCGAGGTAAGCACCGTTATCGGGATCCAACTCCACGGCACGGGATATCATTTTGTTCGCTTCGTCTAACCGCACGTCGTGATCGGCGAGCATGTATCCCAAGTAGTTCAGGGCACCGGCATTATCAGGATCGGTACTCAGAACTTTGCGAAACTCCGCTTCGGCAGAATCGAAGTTCTTCTGGCGTTCGTACATGGCGCCGCGGGCAAACTGGACCGCTTGCTTTTCGGCCTTCGTAGACGAGATGGATTCCGCTTCGTCAAGCGCCTTTGCTTCTTCGGAATACTTCTTCCCGCGTTCATATAACTGAGAGATAGCTAATAGAGTTTCGCGATCTTTCTCGCCATTCATTTGCGAGCGAAGTTCAGAGACCGCCGCATCTGTATTCCCCTGATCAGCCAGGATGGAGGCGTGGAGTTGAATTAACGCGCGATCCTTCGGAGACTTTTTCAGGCCATTTTCCACTTCCTGCCGGGCCGCGGTCAAATTCTTAGAAACGCGATATGTTTCACCGATTTGCAGCACGGCCTGCGACGCTTGGTCGGGATCGTTTTCTGCCACCTGACGAAACGTTGCAATGGCCTCAGGGTATTTGCCCTGTGCCCGGTAAAATGCGCCAAGCCGCGCCTGCAAACGGCTCCGTACCCGCCGGTCTTCTTCGTTGGCTTGTTTGCCGCCCAATGAATCGACCATCGATTTCAGAGTGGTAACGGCTTCCGGTGTTTTACCTTCCGCTTCCAGGAGATTCACTTCCTCATAGCGGACTTCAATGTTATTTCCGTCAATTGATTTTGCTTTAGCAAATGCGTCGCGAGCTTGTGCGAAGTCGCGTTTCTGGCGATAGATTTCGGCCAAGCGCAATTGCGCTTGCGCGTCTTTCGGCTCCTCTGCCGCAATCTCTTTGTAGAGCGCTAACGCCTCATCCACCTTGTCAGCGTAAAGAAGATCGCGCGCCAGGAAGCGCTTCACGTTTTCCGTTTCCTGCACCATGGGAAGCATTTGCTTCCAGGTTGCCGCCGCGTTCGTCCAATCGTTCGTTTGCTCGTAGAACTGGGCAAGAGCGTTCAGAGTGCGGGGGTTGGGATCTTTCTCGGTGGCGCGCTTCAGCATCTCAATCGCGCCGTGAGTGTCTCCTACATCCGAATACACCATCGCCAAGCCGGTGAGCGCCTCTTCGTTATCGGATTCGCTGTCCAAAATGGCCTTATAAGTCTTCTCGGCTTCCACGCTCTTGTGCGAAAGGCGATACAGCCGGGCGAGCACCAACTTGCTTTCGGCGTCCTTCGGATCTTTCTCGACGATGATTTTGTACTGATCGACGGACTTCGCGAGCATCTTCTCATCGATTTTGCCCTGCTGCGCGTCACCGATCATCCGCGTATAGATTCGACCTAGCGTACGGCGCGCGTCCAAATTGTTCGGGTCCTGACGGAGCAACTCTTCCGCTTCCGTCACGGCGCGGTTTAGCTGCCCGGACTGAATGTACAGATCCGTCAACTCCGTCGTCATGAAGGTGGCGCTGGGATCCTGTTTTAACGCCAGCTTGTAATACTCGATAGCTTTGTTGAGGTACTCACCGCGATTGCCGTAGGCACCGGCCATTTCGGCGTACATGTGACCCATCGAGTAGTTGAAGTAGGCGCCGCTCTTATCGCTTACGGCTGCTTTGACTTCCGTCGGCCTCTGTTCCGTCTGAGCCGCAAGAGGGACAGAGCCGGCAAAGGCGCAGAGCAAAACCGCAAACGCAGCATAAAACTTTCGGGAAACGAACAATGGGGAAGCCGGATGATTCGTCATGTGGGATGTTCTGTGCTCGGGGGACAATTTGAGCAAGGTGCCTTCTCCCCCGTATTGTAACCGGAACGCACTGGTGGCAATTGTGGGACCAACCGGAGCTGGTAAGAGTGAACTGGCGCTTCGCATAGCTGAGGAGTTGGACGGCGAGATTGTCAATTGCGATTCCATGCAAATTTACCGTGGGTTCGATATTGGGACGGCGAAGGTCATGGTTGCGGAAAGGTGGGGCGTGCCGCACCACCTGATCGACACCGTTGACCCGGACCGTATTTATTCGGCTGGGGATTACGCGCGCGATGCGCGGATCGTAATACGAGAGATTACGGCGCGAGGGCGTCTGCCCATTGTGGCCGGCGGCACCGGTTTCTACTTACGGGCGTTGCTGGACGGCTTGCCGGATTTACCACCGAGAAACGATCAATTGCGTGAGCGACTGCAGCGGCGCGATGTGCGGCATCTGTACCGATTGCTGAGCCGGATCGACAGGCGCGCCGCAGACCGGTTGGGCGCGAACGATCGAATGCGAGTGGTGCGTGCGATTGAGGTGCGAGTGTTGACGGGGAAGCCGGCTCCTCCGCTTCAGCCGGGGTCGGCAATGCCGGAATATCGGGTGACGAAGCTGGCGCTGATTCCTCCGAGGGAAGAGCTTTACCGAAGGCTTGATGAGCGGACGACGCGCATGTTTGCGGGTGGCTTGGTGGACGAAGTAAAAGGCTTGCTCCACAGCGGAGTTTCGGCGGGGGCGAAGCCGTTT
>CAXSIG010000025.1:11921-16198 GCA_964237255.1 uncultured Bryobacteraceae bacterium | reverse complement strand
GCTATCGGCAGGCACTGGCTGTTGTGCAGGGAAGGATGTCGGTTGACGACGCGATTCCGGATACGCGACAAGCTACGCGGAATTACGCAAAGCGGCAGATTACCTGGTTTCGGAACGACGCAGGTGTGACGATTTTGCCTGGTTTCGGCGAGCAGTTGTCGGACATTCGGGGCCTTCTCTAACCGCAAGCCAAGGCGAACGGGCAAAGCTACCGCTTGTACAATGAACAAACAGAATTGGCGACCCTCTCCCTGAAACTGACGTTCCGCGAGACCGCGGTGGTGGTGGTTCTTTGGCTCGGCATGCTGATGCTGCCGCTGGCTCCGCTGGCTAGCCGCTACGCCGCAGGGGGGGTCATCCTTTTTCTTTCGGTCGCATTCCTGACCCGAAATATCCTTCCGATTGCTACGGTCGCGGCGGTTCTTAATCTTGCCGGCCGGTTTTATCGACCGGGAAGCTCCTTTCACGACCAGCATTGGGTGCAGTGGAGCAGCATGTCCTCTCTTCTGACCGGACATAATATTTTCGCCACTTCTCCCATTTACAATTTTTCCTTATCCAGCTACATGCCCATGGGCGATTTGTTCGGGGGGCTGCTGATTGCGATCGGCATTCAACAGTACTGGCTGGTGTGGCACGTCTTGATCGTTTGCCTGGTGGCGTTGCCGCTGGTGCTTTCCCCTTCATTTACTACGCTGCTGATGTTCATCGCATTCTCATCGTTTTACCCGTTTAGCGATTACACAACCGGCGGGGGAACGTTGGAGATCGCTTATGCGGTTACGATTGCGGCGATCGCCCTGTTCCGGACGCATCGCCTGGGGTCCTACGGGCTAGTCTTGTTCGCGTTTGCTGTAATGTTTCGGCAACCCGCCACGGTGATGGCACCGTTCCTGGTACTGATCCTCTGGAGAGAACGTGACATCGGCAAGTTGCGCATGTTCGGCTTTTTGCTTTTCCTGTTTGGAGGGATCTACATCCTGGAGGATCCACCCGGCGCGTTTCACTATTTATACGAGGTTTGGAACGGCTACCATCAGGAACTGTTCAACACCAAGCCCGGCTTGGTTCTGAACTATAGCATCGCTTCGTTGCCGCAGATTTTCGGTGTATCGGATGCGGTTGCCTGGTACAACTTACGTCCTTTTTATGGGCCAATCCTGCTAGCGGGGCTGGGCTCTCTCTTTGTGATTGCGTGGTCGCGAAAGAACCGCGAAGAGATCCTGTTCCTGGGAGTGCTTGCTTCGGCATCGGTGTACGTCTTATCGCGCGGGTTTTCGCAGTATTCGTATCTTTGCACCGCGTTTTTCCCGCTGGCGGGTTTCTGGTATCCGGTAGAGGGTCGACCCAGTGTAGAAGGCAGGCGATTTGCGAAATCGCTTGTGCTGGTGATGATTTGGATCGGCGGTGCACCGGCCATCTTTTATATTCTTACTTGGGCGTCACGCAAAGCGGACGAATTGCGGCCACGACAGGTGATCCACGCCTTGGAAGTCCGGCAAGATCAAAATTCCGCAGCGCCTCAGCCGGTACTCGATGGCAGTCCAACCAGCCATGCCGCTTTTTCAATGCCTTCGACGGTTCGATTCCGGCTACCGAATCCGGAGAGGTTGAGCGGCGTACGTCTTTCCTGTGATCCGGTTTCCGTTCAGATAATTAAGGGCGTGCCGATGCCCTACCCCAGCGATACGCAGATGCGGGGCGCCATTACGGAAGGAGAACTGGAATGGTCGGCCGACGGAACGAACTTTTTGCCGCTTGAACATTTTCATAACGCGGCAACGTACTGCATTTGGCCGGTTACGATTGCGATTCCGGAAACACCAAGACCAATCGCTGCGATCCGTCTGAAGGCTACACAACTTTACCTGGATCAACAAGAGTGGGTCCTGGGTAACGTGGAATTTCTGCGGCGTCGATAGTTACTGCGCCCCGTCCAGCGCACGGTCCAAGGTGAACGCCGCCGAGATCAAACCCAGATGCGTGAAAGCCTGCGGGAAGTTGCCCAACGCTTCGCCCGATGGGCCGACCTCTTCCGCATACAGCCCGAGATGATTGGCATAAGTCAGCATTTTTTCGAAGATCAACCGCGCTTCGTCCACACGGCCTTCTCGCGCTAGCGCTTCGACCAGCCAAAAGGTACACACACTGAACGTGCCTTCGACGCCCTTCAGACCATCCGCTTCACCCGCTTTGTACCGGTAGACAAGACTGTCGCTTACCAATTCCCGCTGCACACGCGACACGGTCGATTTCATCCGCGGGTCGCGCGAGGCGGCGAATAACATCAGAGGGAACAATAAGCTGGTAGCGTCGCACTCTTCGTTGTCGAAGGTTTGCGTGAAGCTGTTCAGCTTCTCGCTCCATCCCTTTTCCATGACGGTTTCATAGATCCTGTGCGTGGTCTTCAGCACACGTTCAAAATCGAGCGGCAGGTTTCGTTTCCGTGCGATGCGAATTCCGCGGTCCAATGCCACCCAGCACTGCATTTTGGAGTATGTGTACTGCTGCGCGCCGTTTCGGATCTCCCAGATACTATGGTCCGGTTTCTGCCAGTTATCGCAAAGCCAATACAACATGGAGCGCACGTTTTTCCATAAGTCCCAGCCGATCGGCTCGGCGTATTTGTTGTACAGATAGATGGAATCGATTAGTTCGCCGTAGATATCGAGCTGTAACTGGTCGGCGGCGGCGTTGCCTACGCGGACGGGCTTCGAACCGCGATAGCCTTCCAGATGATCGAGGTCGAACTCCTTCAAGTCCGGCGATCCATCAATGCGGTACATAACTTGAATCGGGCCGGTAGTTTGATCGTCTTTGACCCGATCGTGAAGGAACGCCATAAATGCGGTCGCTTCTTCTGTATAACCGAGACGGATGAACGCAAAAATGGTAAACGCGGCATCGCGAATCCATACGTAGCGGTAATCCCAATTGCGCTCTCCGCCTTCTACTTCCGGAAGACTGCAGGTAGGCGCAGCGATGATCGCGCCTGTCGGAGCAAAGGTCATGAGCTTCAACGCCAGCGCGCTCCGTTTCACCATCTCCATCCAGCGGCCCTTGTACCGGCACCGCTCCGCCCACGCTTTCCAATAAGCGATGGTCCCTTCGCGCTGCTCCTTGCACCATAGATTCAGATCGCCGCCCTGGTAACCGTCTTCGCGCTTCCCATAGCGAAGGACGAAGCTGGCCTGCTCCCCTTCTTTCAATTCGAACTGGCAGGTGGCTACGCCTTCGCCATCCGCATTGAGGGAAACGGTGCCAATGAGTTCCAGCTCATAGCTCTCCCACCGAAACACTGCATTCGTTCCGTGGACCTCGGTCGAGTGCTTCGCTCGCGCATAGTCGAAGCGCGGGGAACACTCCATGTGAAAGCGAATGGATCCACGTACACAAGTCACGGTACGCACCAGTTCCCTCCATGGTCGTCCGGCTTCGCCGATGACCAGGAAATCGACGGTTTCGCCCACTCCCTCCGGGTCCATGAAGCGCGTGACCAGTACATTTGTTTCCGGCGACCCTCGCGCGCGGATGAGATGCGGAAACGTCCGCCTTTTTGGTCGTCGAGAATCGCTCCGAACACGCTGGGGCTATCGAAATTCGGGAAGCATGCCCAGTCAACGGATCCATCGACGCCGACCAGCGCCGCGGTATGCAGGTCTCCGATCACTCCATAGCTGTCAATAGACTTGTACGCCATCTGGCTTCAGTATGGAGGAGGTGACGTTTCGCGAGTGGACGCGCATCCGCTACCGGGTTAAGCGGGGCGGCATCCTTTTTTTCATTGCGTTGGCGCTGGTAGCCATGGCGGCTCTGGTTTCCGCAAACAACCTTCTGTTCCTGATTGTGGCGGCTATGCTGGCGACACTTCTGATTTCGGGCTTGATGAGCCGGTTGGTTTTAGCGGGTCTCGAGTTAGAACTGGTACTTCCCGAACACATCGCGGCCCGTCGCCCAACGCCCGGTCATCTCAAACTGAGAAACGGCAAACGATTGATCCCCTCGTTTTCCATTCACCTCACCGCGGAAGGCAAGCCCCCCATTCTTGCGCAACCGATCTATTTTCCAGTGCTGCCCGGCAATTCAACCGCAGATGAATCCATCACGGCCGTTTTTCCTCACCGCGGCGAGCATCACGACAATCTCTTCGCGCTGGTGACGCGTTTCCCGTTCGGCTTTCTAGAAAAGACTGCGCGGGTCACGCTTCGCAAGGAGACGCTCGTTTATCCTTGTCTCGATCCGCATCCCGCGGTGGAAGCGCTGCTGCAGGGCATCCT
>CAXSIG010000025.1:0-11911 GCA_964237255.1 uncultured Bryobacteraceae bacterium | reverse complement strand
CGCAGGGGTCACGGAATCGACCTTCATCGCATCCGGCCTTACATCGCGAGCGAGAGCGCCCGCCACGTCGATTGGAAAAGTTCCGCTCACACCGGCGCTTTGCAAATTCGAGAGTTTGCCACGGAAGAGATGGGCGCTGTGACGGTTTCGTTCGATCGTTCAGGGGATCCGCCCGAGAAGTGGTTCGAGAATGCGGTGGAAGCCTGCGCTTATCTGGTATGGGAACTTACGGAACGGAACCGCTCCGTGACCCTGATTTCCCAAGGATATGAGGCGCAGGACGATCGCTACGCTATTCTGAAATTTCTCGCTCTGGCGGCCCCCGTCGTGGGATCGAGGCCTTTGCCCCTACTCGATGCAGCCGCGTTCCAGATTCTATTCAGCGCCGTGGACTACCAAGACGATGGCTCTGGCCGCGTTGTGGTGGGTCTTGCCGATCTTCTGCCAGACACCTCCGGCGCAAACACCTCCGGCGGCTGATCCGGTACGGTCATCCATCACAGTGGTGGAGAACGTTGTAACTGAAACGCCGGCCAACATTACGGCGGTTTCCGCTCACGACCTGGAGCAAACGCCGGGCGTCAATATTGACGACCGATTGCGTGAAGTGCCCGGTTTTTCTTTGTTTCGGCGGACCTCCAGCGTGGTTGCAAACCCAACTACGCAAGGAGTTTCACTGCGTGGAATTGGGAGTTCCGGCGCGAGCCGCTCGCTGGTGCTGTGGGATGGCGTACCGATGAACGATCCATTCGGCGGCTGGGTTTACTGGACCCGCTTCCCGCCCGAGGACTTGCGACGGGTGGAGATCTCTCGAGGCGCTTCGACGAGCGTCTTTGGCGACCTGGCGCTGGGCGGCGCAATCGGCCTGTTCAGCCGGGAAGCGGAGCGGGCGCATGTTTCCGCCGGTTATGAAGGTGGGACGCAGGGCAGTGAGAATGTTTGGGCGGGCGGATCGAATCTGTGGCGCAATTTCGCGATTTCAGCATCGGGCCGCGCCTATCGAACCGATGGATATTACGTTGTGCCGGCGTATGTGCGAGGAGCTACCGACCGCAAAGCGAATGTCGAATTCGTCACCGGCGATTTTCGTTTTGACGCTTTTCGAGGCGCTCACCGCTTCTTTGCGGAACTGAATATCTTGGCGGAGGATCGAGCCAACGGAACGGCGCTGACGCAGAATTCGACCGGCTTAGGCACGGCGTCGATCCATTACGTGGAAGCGTTGTCGCACGACGAGTTTTCGTTCGTTGCGTTTCGGACGCAAGAGCAATATCACAGCACCTATTCCGCGGTAGCCGCGGACCGTAACAGCGAACGTCTGACAGCGCGCCAGACGGTTCCATCGAACGGTAACGGCGCCGACCTGCTGTGGAATCACCACGGGAGCGGGTGGAATTTTGCCGGGGGCGGCGACGTGAATCAGGATCGCGGATTTTCTACCGACGCGGTGCTTCCTACCGGCCGTCGCTTCGGAGGAGGGACCATCCTTCAGCATGGCGAATTTGCGCAAGTGGATGCAGGCTGGAAGGGGTTCCGGTTGTTCGCCGGTTTGCGTCATCAGTTTACAGGGTTGGGCAATCAGTTTTTGAATCCTTCGGCAGGGCTGTCTTACGGGATTCGCAACTGGAAATTGCGGGGCTCGGCGTATCGAGCCTTTCGGAGCCCGACGCTTAATGAACTCTACCGGGATTTTCGTGCGGGCAACACCGATACGCAACCCAACAATAATCTTCGGCCTGAAACTCTTTTAGGGGCGGAGGCCGGGGTAGATTATCAGACCGAACATGGCGCGATTCGGGTGACAGCGTTCCGCAATGCGCTGTCGCATCTGATCACCAACGTGACGCTGGTTTCCACGCCGACCCAAATTGTTCGCCAAAGGCAGAATGGACCCGATTCTCTGTCGCGCGGCGCGGAGGTGAGCATGATGCATCGCTGGGGCGAGTGGCGGGCGGAAGCGGGTTATCTTTATGTGAACTCGCAGTACGCGACAGGACCGCGGGTTCCGCAGGTACCGAAGCATCAAGGTAGCGCGCAATTGACGTACAGCCACACACGCACTGAGATCACGGGCGGTGTTCGTGTATATGGCTTGCAGTATGAGGACGACCTCAATGTTTTCCGTCTTCCTGGATTCGCAAGTCTGCAACTGATTGCCAGAGAGCGCCTGACCAGGCATCTGAGTGCATCGATTTCTTTTGAAAATCTTCTGGACCATCTTTACTACACGGGTTTCACGCCGACCCCAACTATCGGGGCTCCGCGGCAGGTGAGAGCATCGGTTCGGTGGACGAAATAACGAAAAGCTTGTAGTTACGCCACTCAAGGCGAAACCGCATGTAAGTGCGTAGCGGAACGGCAAGAACTCTATTGGACGGCAATATACGGCGTGGCACCACTTGCGAAGCTAAGGCGTAGCGCCACCAACGGGCGTGTCGTTGCGACGGCGGGAATTCGAACTTCCATCCGATCGATGCCCTGGACGAAGTTCGCAGCCTGACCGGCGTAAGAGAATATGGCAGTGCCTAATGGACCGATAAAAGACGCCGGAAGCGCGTCGAAGTAGATTTGAGGGTAACGCTTGTCGCTTACGTCCGGTCCGTCCGCCAACGCTATCTGGCCATCGGGAAGGGTGCTGTCAACAGGGAAGCCGGTTCCAAAAAGCCGGACCAGCGAACCCCCTTTAGCTGGATTGGCTGCGCTATTTACCGTTCCATCCTCGTTTAACGCTACGGCTTGTCCTGAGCCGGATCCGTTTACGGTAAAGATCGCCGGGAACGATTCGGAAATAGTCAAATTCCGGAGAGGCGCGGTTCGTGTCCCGAAAATGCCGACAGTCCGGAAAGAACGCAGGACTGCAGGGAAGCTATTTCTTTTGGAACAATGAGATCGATCCGCGTGTTGGTAGCAGAAAGAAGGGAAGCCGGAAACTTGTCGAAAAGCACCTGGATGGATTCCGTGCCCGATGTGGAAAACTGGCCGAAAAGCGATACATGTTCTCCCGGTGATACGTTGACGATGGCTCCAAACGATACCCCCGTCCTTTGATTTGCCGCGTTCACCACGCACTGAACAGCGAGCGAGCGAGCGAGCGGAACTCCAGATCCGGGGCGAATTTCGGAACCGTTAACAGACACCAAGGCACGGACTGATCCATCCGGCTGGTACAGCAGCCATGCAGTTCCGCTGTCATTTGCGCTCCCCGCGTAGGTGGAATATAAGATCGACCCATCGGACGCGATTTCGGCCACAAACGACGCCGCGCCGGCGGTGGAGTAGCTTCCGGCGTTGCACACCTGAGACGCGTTGTCAGTCACAGGGAAATTCGTTGCGTCCGTGGAACCGGTGACGTGCGCTACGCCGGCGGAATCGAGGGCAAGCTGTTTTACAGAAGTTGAGCCACTCGCGGGAAGGCCCGTAAAGGCAGTCCTCACCCCGGTACTTGCATCCACGCGCAAAACGAATGCCGCTGGGCACTCCTGTTTGGCTCCGTTCGCCGCGGAGTCGCACACGACGGTTTTGTCGGAGCGAGGAAGGCTTGAAATCCCAAAGTCGGAAAACGTGGTGGAGCCAGCAATCGCGAGACGGTTGAAGGAATCGATTGCAATTCCGGCGGGAGCTTCGGCTCCGACATTTTGATCGTTGAAAGTAGTACGCCCGCCGAAAGGAACAGAATACACAACGGATGGAAGATCGCCGTGGAGCTTCATTATGAAAATTCCGCCGGGAGATGCGGTGTTAGCGGGTGCGGTGAGCGGAAAATCGGAAGAGTAGCGGATCCCGGTCAGGTACACGTCATCCGCGGAATCGATAACAATTCCCCTTACGGAATCACGGTAACTGCCGCCCAGGTAAGAGAAAAACGAAAATGCGCTTCCCTGGGCATTTACCTTCGCGACGAATCCGGTTGGACAAGCAAAAAGATTCGGCCCAATGCCGCCACATGTTGCCGCGCCATTCTTTCTTTCCTGTAGCGGATTCATGAGAGGAGGATTGCCCGGGGAGTAGATGTCCGTCTCACCGCCTATCCACAGTTCTCCCTTCGAGTTGATGGCAACGGCGTAAGGAAAGGCATTGAATCGACCGGCCCACAGTAATGTGGACCCATCAGCGCTGAGCTTTAGAATGAATCCTTTTCCGGCGCCATTAGGGAATTTTTCGGATAAGGGAAGGCGAGGATCATCCGATATGCCTACAACGTAGATATCGCCATCGCGATCGATAGCGGCGGCGGTAGCGCTTCCAGAATAGGTGAGCCATGCCGTGAAAACTTCTGAGCCGTTGCTGTCGTACTTCGTAATATAGCTCTTCATGCACGGAAGCTGGTAGACGCCGCTCCCGCCCGTTTCGATAGATCGCCCACTGGTGGAGCAGTAATCTGGCGGGTTCTGTTCGAGATACGATCCCTGTGTGCGAGCCGCCGACGCTCACTGTGAACGGGCCGTTGAGGCTCAGCGCCTCACCCTCGGCGCAGAATGATACGGAAGTAAGAAGACAAACGAGCAGTAAACCTCTGCAAATAAAGGGTTGCATGGCTTTCAACGGAACAGTGGCGGCACGACAACGGCCAAAACGTTCATGGTAGACTAAAGAGTCGATTTTGCCCGCCATCCTATTGATTCCGTTCGGTCAAACCATTCAATTACAAATCGATGCCGATGGGCGGGATAATTTTGCAGTTGAACCTTTTCCCATAGGGTTTACATCTGTATACCCTCAAGCTTATTAGAGATAGTTGGGACCCTCAAGGAGACCACCACCAAAGATGCAGAAACCGATCAAGTTTGCCGAAAAAGCCGTGACGATGGCCGCGGGAGCCGCATGGGCTGTGTTCGATCGTTTGAACCAGATCAACCAAAATCCGTCCTTCACCCCCAAGTGGAGCGACAAGCCGCTTCTGAAGAGCTACGAAAAGACTCGTCCACCGCTCGGCTGGCCTCGGACAACCGATTCGCTCTGCCCCCGTTGCTTACCTGAGATTCGGCAGCAGATTGTCGACGGTAAGATTCCTCATGAGATTTTGCTGAATGAGAAAGTGGGTGAGATTAAGGCGCAGGTGATCGAGCGTGACGGCAAGATCCTGATGGTGAAGGATTGCCCGATTCACGGACATTTCGAAGACCTGATGGCGATCGATACGGCATTTTTCCGTCACCTGGAGGAGGTATTCCCGGGGCGCGACATTCGCGCACATAACGATGAAAAGCTGCATAATCACGGATCGAGCACGGTGAAGCATGGCCGCGGATCTGTGTTGACCGTGGATCTGACGAACCGGTGCAATATGATGTGCGACCCGTGCTTCATGGACGCCAATCAGGTTGGGTTCGTTCATGAGTTGAGTTGGGAAGACATCCAGACGCTGCTCGATAACGCGATTTCAATTAAGCCGCGGCGGCAGATGTCGGTACAGTTTTCAGGCGGCGAGCCGACGCTTTCTCCTTACTTCCTGGACGCGGTGAAGTATTCGCGCAAGGTGGGGTATCAGAGCGTACAGGCCGCAACGAATGGGATTGAGTTTGCGAAGAGTCCGGAATTCTGCAAGCAGTCGGCGGAAGCGGGGCTTCGGTATGCTTATCTCCAGTTTGACGGTATCGGAAACGCCGCGAATTCGCATCGCGCTGTTGGGAATTTGTTTGATGTGAAGCTGCGGGCGATTGAGAATTTGCACGCGGCGGGCGTGGATATTGTTCCAGTTACCACGATCATTAACGGTATCAACAATGAGCAGGTAGGCAAGATCATTCAGTTCGCGCTGGATAATCCGAAGAAGATTTCATTCCTTTCGTTTCAACCGGTTTCGTTTACGGGTCGCGATGAGGCAATTACGGACGATCGGCGCGAGGCTCAGCGATATACGCTTTCGCATCTGGCTCACGATGTAAAGAACCAGGTAGGCATGGGCGAGCCGGTGCGCGATTGGTTCCCGATTTCGTTCATGAGCACGTTCTCCGATTGGGCGGATTTGGTTCATGGACCGAATGCAGATTGGGGCCAGTTGAGCTGCGGTTGCCATCCAAATTGTGGGATCGGCATGGCTGTGATGATCGATAAGGAAACGAAGGAATTTCGTCCGGTTACCGCGTTCTTGAATGCGGAGCGTTTGTCGAAAGATGTGGCGCGCATCAACGATGCGGCGCGGTCCAAGTTCTGGAGCGTGGTGGGTGTCTCGCTCGCTCTGCTTCGCAATTACGATCCGTTTGCAGCGCCTTCTACGTTCAAGCTGACGGATTTACTGCAGAAGTTCGATAAGTGCTTCGGCGCGACCGGCCGTAAGTACGGCAAGGTGACGGGCGACCGCACCATGGACGATATCGAAAAGCGCCGTAAGGATAATTGGAATTTTCTGTTTATCGCGGGGATGTGGTTCCAGGATCTCTTCAATTACGACTTCCGCCGCACCGAACAGTGCATCATTCCTTACGCCACGCAAGAGGGTGAGATCAGCTTCTGCGCTTACAACACGGGCGTTGGTTGGCGGAACATTATCGAGAAGATGCATATGACGGCTACGCTCACCAAGTGGTACGGGGAGAAGGGTCGCCATGAGATTTTCGCTGGTAATAAGAACGTGAATCTGACGAGCAAAGAGCATTCGCTTAATCTGATTGCGGAGCACGTAGACGCCGACATTCAGCACGATCTGGATTCTGTGGGTATCGCCAAAACAGCGCGTGAAGAGAAGACTCGGGCGCGAGATGCGGCGATGAAGCAGAAGGCCGAAGATGCTCGGATGGAGAAACTGTATCGCGAACATATCCTGAAAGAGAAGCCGATTGAAGCGGGGTTTGTGCCGCTTTCGACGCTGGGTATTCCGACTGCTTCTGCAACGAAGAAGAAGGTGGAAGTAGAAGAGCGAGAAGAAGTGGGGTCGTTCGGGGATTAGGTCTCCTACATCGCGGATTAGTATAGAGGCGGGCCTTCGGGTCCGCCTTTTTTATTTCGCGCTGCCGTGAACGTGTCCGAAGGTGGCGACTTCAGGCGGTGCAACTGATGTCACAGTTATATCAGTGCGGTTTGTTTTGACGAGAGCGGCGCGTTAACGTGGATTTACCGTCAGGCAGGCTGTGATCAAGACGCTGCTCCAGCGCGGGCTGGATGACGTTCGATCGGGTAAAGACACTGGCGAAGTAGTGCGTTCCTCCAGGCGTTAGTCGCGGCTGCCCGATTAGAACTGCGTCGACTGCACGATTCGATACACGGGTGCCCTGTTCGGTTCGCCTTTTTTGTTATTTGGGCGCATCGAAGATACATGTCTGAAAGTGCGATGAGCCGGCGGTTGCTATTGGGAGCGGGCGCTTTTGCGGCTGCTTTAAATGCGCAGGAGCAAGCTCCTCCTCCCTTTAAGCTCAAGAAGCTGGATGCACCTAGCGAGAAGGAGTCGACCGACCCGCCTGTGCCGGATGCACCCGGAGAGCGCGTCGGATTCGCCGTAGTCGGTCTAGGACGGTTGGCTCTGGAACAGATTCTGCCCGCGTTTGGTGAAGCCAAGCACGCGAAACTCGCTGCCCTGGTTAGTGGGACTGCCGACAAATTAAAAGCAACCGCCCAGCATTACGGGGTGCCGGAACGAAGCTGCTATAGTTACCAAACTTACGATCAGATTCGCAACAACCCGGACGTTCAGGTAATTTACATCGTGCTGCCGAACGGGCTACACCGAGAGTATGTCGTACGCGGCGCTCAAGCCGGGAAACATATCTTATGTGAAAAGCCTATGGCGACGTCGGCGGCGGAATGCGAAGACATGATTCGTGCCTGTAAGGGCGCGGGCCGCAAGTTGATGATTGCTTACCGGATGCAGTACGAACCGTATAATCGCGAAATGATTCGTATGATTCGGGCCGGTGAGTTGGGGAAGGTAAAATCAATCACCGCTGAGAATTGTCAGGCGCAGGGCGATCCTACCCAGTGGCGGCAGAACAAAAAGCTGGCCGGGGGCGGCGCGCTGCCGGATATCGGGTTGTACTGCTTAAATGCTTCGCGGTATCTAACTGGCGAGGAACCCGTGTCGGTTCATGCTTCGGTTTATAGTACAGCGGGTGACCCACGTTTTCGTGAGGTGGAAGAGAGCGTTTCCTTTTCACTCCAGTTTCCCGGGGGTATAACAGCGACCTGCTATACCTCTTACGCCGTTCATACGAGTCGGCGATATCGCGTTGGCTTTACCGATGGCTGGGCGGAGTTGGATCCCGCATTTGCCTACGAAGGGTTAAAGATGAAAATTGCGAAAAAGTCGAGCGATACATCGGAAGACGTTTCGGAGCGGAGCGTATCGCTGAAGAATCAGTTCGCGCTTGAGATGGACCATATGGCGGAATGCGTCCGCGGCGATCGCGAGCCCCGCACTCCGGGCGAAGAAGGATTACGGGATCAGCGAATTATGGAAGCGATTTATCGTTCGGCGCGAGAATCGCGGACAATTTCGTTAACGTAGATCGTCGAGGTTCAGTCGGCCTGTGTAGATGGCCATGCCTACAGCTGCATTTACGTCCATTTCTTGAAGCTGACGAACGTCTTCAAGCGTGGTGATGCCTCCGGCGGCGGTAATTTCATTGGTGGTCGCGGCGCGCAGTCGGCGGAACCAGTTGAGATCGGTGCCTTGCATCATGCCTTCCTTATCGACATAGGTGCAGAGGAATCCAGAGCAGTAGGGTTCGAGCGATTGGATGACTTGTTCGGCGGAATAATCGAGGGACGCTTGCCAGCCCCGCACCACGATGCGGCCTTCCCGGGAGTCAAGCGCGATGATCAGGCGTTCGCGGCCGATTGCGTTCACAATGGATTCGAGAAGTTGCCGATTCGCGCCGTCGGGACCAAACGCGGCTGTGCCTACGATGATTTTGTGTGCGCCTTGTTCTAGAAGAAGTCGGGCACGTTCCGGCGTACGGACGCCGCCGCCGATTCGGCATTTCGCTTTAGCAGCGAGGAGTTGGACTAAGGAATCGTTTGCGCCTCTATCCATCGCGGCGTCAAGATCGATGACTTGGATCTCGGGGAAGCCTTGGAAGCGCTCCAGCATCGTGAGCGGTTCATCGCCTTCGAGAGCTTTGTCGCGGCCTTGAATGAGTTGAACGACTTTGCCGTCCATGAGATCGATACAGGGGAAGATCATTAGGTTCTTCGGACGGGGATACCTTGGGCTGCGAGGGAGTCTTTGAGTTGGCCTACGGTGTAGTCGCCGTAATGGAAAACGGAAGCAGCTAATGCGGCATCGGCATGGCCTTCGGTGAAGACTTCTGTGAAGTCCTCGGGCTTCCCCGCCCCGCCCGATGCGATGACCGGGATGCGCGTGGCTTGCGAGACCGCGGCGGTGAGGGGGCAATCGAAGCCGGTGCGGACGCCATCGGTATCCATCGAAGTGAGGAGGATTTCTCCGGCACCTAGCGATTCACCTTGAGCAGCCCATTCGATTGCGTCTATGCCCTCGTCATCGCGGCCGCCTCTTGTGAAGACGTTCCAACTGCTGGAGGAATTTCGGCGGGCGTCGATAGCGAGGACCACGGCCTGGGCTCCGAACTCCTGACTCAGTTCGGTGATGAGCGCGGGGCGGCGGATGGCGGCTGTGTTGACGGAGACTTTGTCGGCTCCGGATTTGAGGATCAAGCGGGCATCCGCGATGCTTCGGATGCCGCCACCTACGGTGAGCGGGATGAATACTTTTCGAGCCGTTCGTGCTACGACATCGGCCATAGTGGCGCGGGCGTCGCTCGATGCTGTGATGTCGAGAAAGACGATTTCATCGGCCCCTTGCTGGTTGTAGCGGTCGGCCAATTCGACGGGGTCGCCGGCATCGCGAAGGTTGACGAAGTTAACGCCTTTGACTACCCGGCCTGCGGTTACGTCCAGGCAGGGAATGATTCGCTTAGCTAGCATGCGAGGTTTACGAAATTGCGAACCAAGTTGAGTCCGACCGGGCCGGATTTTTCGGGGTGGAACTGGACGCCGAAGACGTTACCGTGTTCGACTGCCGCGGTGTACGGAACCATGTAGGTGCATGTAGCGGCAGCGACTGGTGTTTCGGGGACGTAGTAGGAGTGCGCGAAGTAGACGTAGGGATCAGGACCTAGGTTCGCCAGGAGCTTGGAGTTGGGATTCGAGGAGATGTTGTTCCAGCCCATGTGGGGGATTCGGGATCGGCCTTGGAATCGTTGGACCGTACCTGGATAGAGGGAGAGACCGGTTTCGTTTGGCGCTTCTTCGCTTCGCTCAAATAGCGCTTGCATGCCTAAGCAGACGCCAAAGAAAGGAACGCCGGCTTTGATGCGTTCGACCAGCGTGGCGCGGACATCCATCGCATCGAGAGCGCGCATCATTTGGCCGAAGTGGCCAACGCCGGGAAGGATGATCTTGTTCGCGCTTTGGAGACCTGCTGCATTGTGAACCAGCGTATAGTCGGCGCCGATTTCTGCTAGCGTGTTTTCCACCGAGCGGAGGTTGCCTGCACCGTAATCAAGGATCGCAATCATAGAAGTCCTTTGGTGGATGGCAGTTGGTCTTTCAAGCGAGCATCTGTGGAGCAGGCGAACTTCATGGCTCGCGCAAAGCATTTGAAGATCGATTCGATCTTGTGGTGGTTGCTGCGGCCGTACAGAACTTTGGCGTGGAAGTTGGCTCCGGCGTGGTGCACGAAACCGTCGAAGAAGTCGGGGAGCAGTTCGGCTTGGAGGTCGCCGACTAAACGGGTTTTTACGCGATCCTTGTACACGAGCGCGGGTCGCCCGCCTAGATCAATAGCAACTACGGCTAGCGTCTCGTCCATCGGCATAACGAAGTAGCCGGCGCGGTTAATGCCCATACGGTCGCCCAATGCTTTCGAGAAGAGCTGGCCGAGCACGATACCGGCGTCTTCTACTGTGTGGTGTTGGTCCACATCGAGATCGCCTATGGCTTTCAGTTGGAGATCGAAGCCGCCGTGTTTAGTGAAGAGCTCCAGCATGTGGTCCAGGAAGCGGATGCCGGTCGTGATTTCATAGCGGCCTTTGCCTTCGATCTTGAGCGTGCCGCCGATTTGGGTTTCACGCGTGTCGCGTTGAATGGTCGCGCTACGAGGGTCGCTACGAGGCATAGGGTTTGAGGGAGTTGATATCCGGGAGGACGGCTATGGCTTTTTCGGCGGTCAGGATTTGCGTGAGCTCGGACAGACGCGGATTGTCCGGCGAGGCAATGCCTATGAAGGGAACCTGAGCGGCTTTGGCAGAGAGCGCGTCGTCAATGGAATCACCGATGTAGCGGATGGTGGTGTGCGGGATATCCATCGAGAGGCGGCAGATGCCATCGGGAGCGGGCTTGGGGTGATCGACATCGTCAAGACCTACTACTTGTTGGAAGAGGCCGGGGGCGAAACGGTCGAGGGTGAGGTTCGCTTCCCAACAGAGACGTCCAGTGAAAATAGTAAGCGTGTGGGTTTGCGCCAAGTCTTCGAGGAAGCCAGGTTTCGCGATCCAGCGTTCGCGCTGCATCAGGCCGCCCTCATGAAAAATGTGCTGGAAGTATTCGACCGTTTGATCGTAGGTAATGTCTGCACGATCCGCGCGCTTGATGAGGTGATGGGAGAGCAGCCAATCGTCATTCCATCCGCCTTGATTTTTCCAGTCCTGCACTTCTTCGTTCGAGACTTCGAGGCCGGTGAAGTGATGTACCGTCTGTTGGATGGCGGCACGGTAAGAACCCGTAACATCCACCAGAACGCCATCCATATCGAAGATCAGGAGGCCTTTTGTTGCCATATGTCCTTGAGTTCGGCGAGCAGCCGTTCGGTTTGGGCGACTGTGCCGAGCGTGATGCGCAGGCCGCCGGGGATTTCGTAACTGCGGTCGCGCGTGAGGATGGCGCGGCCGCGGAGGGCGGCGCGGATGGGGACCGCGCGATCGCCTACAAGAGTGAGGATAAAGTTCGCTTGACTCGGGAC
>CAXSIG010000024.1:13604-19363 GCA_964237255.1 uncultured Bryobacteraceae bacterium | reverse complement strand
GGTTTTCGGACCGGTGCTGGCCTGCGCGTTGATGCGGTTTTGTTCGGCTTTTAACAAGGCCGCCTGATCAATGGGTATAGGAGATGTATCCATAAATGCTTCCGGCTCCACTCTGGCATGGGCGCAAGCGATATCTAGGCCGTTTCGTGCCCATGCGATTGAAGATGCGGGCGAATTTTTCTGAATTATTTGTGTGACCGGAGATCCGCAGCCAGTTCTAACGTCATGGGAACTGCGACCGCGGACCCGGCTTGGATCTTCGGACGGAATCGCAGGGACTGAACGGCCGCGATTACATCGGGGTGGTTAGACAAAGTAGCAGGACCACCAATTTGGATTGCGCTGGGGGTTCCATTCGTCTCGACAACTAATTCGATGGAGACGCTTCCTTTGTGGCCAGCCAACTTAATGGCATCCCGCAATTTGGTCAGATCCGAAAGCAACTTCGGGTTATCGTCAGCCTTAGTCCTCGGGAGAGAGTTTAGTGGGTATACGACTGTTTTGCCAAGGCCGTCGACCAGATAGATCGAACTGTGGGACGCTCCCATGACCTTGGGATGGAAAGCGCTAGGGAGCGCAACGCGGCTGGTCCAACCGGGCCACAAGTTGCCATTAAACTCGTGGATTTCCGCGCTCTCAGCCTGCGCCTCGGCTGTCGATAAATAAAGGTGCATGTTGGAATCCGCCGGCTGCGGCAATGTAGTTGTGCGTTCGACCCAAACCCCTTGTCGACAGCCCCTCTTGTTTATCAAGGACGCTAATTGTTTCGCCTTGCGGACGCCAAATGGCTAACCGATTCGATCCGAGTCCGAACGTCGACCAGGGGCGCGGCCAAGCCGATAGCGTAAAGGCCGGCCATTCTCGCTCTAAGAAGTGGAGTTGATCCTTTTCATCGGCGACCATTGGCTCGCCATCAACGACAGCAAGTGCAAGAACCTTCGGTTCCAGATGCGCGGTCTTCCGGATTCCGCCGTTTGGGTAAAACAAGGTGAGCCAGGAATCTTCGGAAAGAGCATACACATATCCGTGGTCGTCTACGTCGAGATTAGCGATTTTAGGAATGCCGGTCCGGATCAAACCTTGAAAGGCCCCGCGCAAGTCGGTCTCGATTACAACCGACTCACGCGATTCGGAGCAGACAAAGTACAGGTGTGAATTGCGAACGACAAGCAATGTGACCGAAGCTTCAGGCCCCACACGCTGTTCCAGTTGGATGTTAAACGTCGATACCGGCGCTGTAGGTGTTACCTGCGCCGCCGATTTCCCTCCGACGAGAAGCAACGCGACAAGAAGACGGCGGGAGGTCATGTCCACGCCTGGTGGCAGGTGCGGGTCCTATTGTTGAAACGGGGCGGGTTCGTCGGCACTCGGGCCTCAGCTTGCCGGCACGGGGATGTTGAGCAGTCGCAGATAGACGCTGAATTGACCGCGGTGCTGATACCAGTGGTTCAGCATGATGTCGCGCAAGAAGGTTTGCCGGGGAATCGCGAGAAGTTCCTTCTCTCCGTCGACCACTCGCCAGGTTTCTTCCATGGCTGCGTCGTCGAAGCTGGGCATTACTTCTCTTACCGTCGCGACGCTTCCGTCGATGGTTTCGAGCACCTGCTTCATCGATTCGGGCTGTGGAAACTGAAAGTCCGGGGGCGGAACCCGATTCTGCTGAGCGCCACGAATTACGTTGCCCGGCACGAGAGCGAGATGATAGGCGAGTTGTCCGGCGGTCATCGACTTGGCGTGAGGCTTCCACGTGAGTTGCCCGTCGGGAAGCCGCTCAAGAAACGTTCGGGTGACCTTTGCTTGCACTTCGAACTCAGATAGTAATTCCTGTGCGATGGACATGTTGTTTTCCTTTTTATGGTTTAGTTGCGGGTGGTTTCGGCGCGCGTGCGGACTTGCTCATGAATGTAATTCCATCCGCCGCTCAGTTCTTTGCGCACAGCGTCCGGTATCAAACCAAAGCCGGAATGGCGGAAGTGGATTACCGTTTCCCCGTTCTCTTCGCTTAAGCGGTATTGGACGTTGTTGGCAACGGGTTGAGACATGAAAAGCGGTCCGGTGAGCTCCAGCAAAGCGGGGCGCTTGATGGCCTGCACGTTTCCCCAGAAGTGGCCGTTTTCGTTCCCGAGATCACGAAACCATCGGCCACCCGGCCAAGCTTCGAGCTTCAACGGCATGGGTGTGCCGTCGGGATGTTCGTTGCCTGGGCCAAGCTGCTCCAGCAGCGCTGCGAATGTGGTCGCCAGCGGGGCTCGCACGCGTATTTCCTGCGTGACATTAAGGGTTGCGTTGTCGATGCTAAGTGGAGTTTCGGTCATCATTTTTCCTTTTGGTTTTTGCGGGTGATTTCGTTTCGAGTGAAGCGGCCGTTTCGGCCCGCTCCTTGACGCGGTTCAGTTGATGAGACCAATACCGCTCAAAGGTGGCGGTCCAATCGTGTAACGGCCGGAGCGCTTCCGCGTTGGTGCGGTAAAGCTTCTGGCGTCCCTGGCAGCGCATATGAACCAGCCGGGTGGCGCGCAGGACGCGGAGGTGCTTTGAGACGGAAGGTTGATCCATCCGCAAGCCGCTGACTACGTCGCCGACAGGGCGTTCGCGAGGCGCGAGAAAGGTGAGGATCTCGCGGCGGCGCGGTTCGGCAACGGCGTTATAGATATCCGAGGTGGTGGCGGCTCGGGGCATGTTCACGATTATATTCCCCTATGAGAATATGTCAAGCGCCCGCCTGTTATACTCCCAAAATCTGTGAAGCTTTCTTTTCTCGCTTGCTTTGTGGGCGTTGCCGCCCTGGCTCAAATGCCGGTTGTGTACGAGATCGGTTTTCCGAACGCCGCCCACCACGAAGCGGAAGTTCGCGCCACTTTCTCGGACGTCTCGCAGCCTGTTTTGGAAGTGGTGATGAGCCGGTCGTCGCCGGGCCGTTACGCGCTTCATGAGTTCGCGAAGAATGTGTATAACTTTCGCGCCGCCGATGCCAATGGACAACCGCTGAGCGTGTCCCGACCCGATCCGTACCAGTGGAACATCTCCGGTCATAAAGGAACAGTGGTGGTTTCTTACACGCTGTTCGGCGACCGTGTGGACGGCACTTACGACGCGATTGACGCCACTCACGCGCATCTCAACATGCCCGCGACCTTTGTGTGGGCGCATGGACTGGCAAAGCGGCCCGCTACATTTCGCTTCAATGTTCCGGAAGGCCAGAAATGGGAGATTGCCACGCAGCTTGCGCCGAATCCCGATGGTACTTACCGGGCGCCCAATGTCGACATGATGATGGACAGCCCCGTCGAGATGGGCGTGCATTCGTGGCAGACATGGCAGGTGGGAGGAGCGCAATTCCGCATGTCGCTTCACCACACGGGTACGGCCGATGAAGCGGCGGCATACGCACGCATGGCGCAGGCGGTAGTTACAGAAGCCGAAAGCGTGTTTGGCGCGTTTCCAAAATATGACAACGGTAATTACACGTTCCTGATCGATTACCTGCCTTACGCATCGGGAGACGGCATGGAGCATCGCGACTCCACCGTAATTTCCGGGGCGGGGAATTTAAAGACCGGCGCCGCGCAGTTGATCGGGACGGTGTCGCATGAGTTTTTTCATTCCTGGAATGTTGAGCGCATCCGGCCGAAGTCGCTGGAGCCGTTCGACTTTGAGCGCGCCAATATGTCGGGTGAGCTTTGGTTCGCGGAAGGGTTCACCAACTATTACGGTCCGCTGATTCTGAAACGCGCAAGCCTAGTGAGCGAAGACCGGTTTGCACAGGGCATGTCGTTCGCGGTGAACTCCGTGCTTACCGCCCCGGGGCGTGAAGTTTTCAGCGTAGTCGACATGGCGCGGCAAGCGCCGTTTGTGGATGCCGCGACAGCCAATGATCCCGGCAACCGGCAGAACACGTTTATCTCTTACTACACGTATGGGCAAGCGCTGGCGCTGGGAATCGATCTCGACATTCGGAGCCGCTTTCCCGGCAAGAGCCTGGACGACTGGATGCGCCAAATGTGGAAGGAGCACCCCGACGTTTCCAAGCCATACACGTTGGACGACCTGCAATCCGCGCTTGCCACCGCGACCGGCAGCAAAGAGTACGCAGGGGAGATTTTCCACAAACACATTGCCGGAAAAGAGCCGATGGATTATGCGGGACTACTGGCGCGCGCCGGGTTTTTATTACGGAAGCGTCCGGGTGGACACGTATGGTTCGGCACGCAGCAAACCAGCTTTTCGGATAGCGGTATGGCGATTGAGGGAAGTCCGCTGCGCGGATCGCCGGCTTATGCGGCAGGCTTGGATCGCGGCGACCGTGTGGTGAGCCTGGATGGCAAGCCGCTCAAATCCGAAGAGGAATTAACGCAATGGCTGAATCGGCATAAGCCGGGTGACGCGGTGAAAGTAACCGCAGAGACTCGTAGCGGCAAGCGGGAGCTGGATGTAACGCTGACCGAATCGGCGGCTTTAGAGATCGTAACGTTTGAGCGCGCGCATAAGACGTTGTCGCCGGAACAACAAGCTATGCGTACTCAGTGGCTCAATTCCAAAGCTATTCATGCTTTGCCCGAACTGCATAAGTATTGTCCCGTGTGTCAAAGAGTGCATCGGTTTGAGTTTGAATACTGTCCGTTTGACGGAACCGCTCTGGGAATTATCCCTGCGGAAGCAGCTGTTTCCGATGCCTCGGAACGCCGTCGGGCCCGTCGTTAGGCACATTAATCAGATTTAATTGGGAGTAAAGAAGATATTCATGAAAGGTTCGCTATTATCAACCTGAGACGAGTAGCCCTCGTACGAAGTTAAAATCCCTAGGAGAAATCAAACACATGAAAAAGTTGATGGTTCTGGCCCTCGGCCTCGGTATCGCGCTCGGTTCCGTTTCGTTCGCGCAAGACAAGATGGACGACAAGAAGATGGACGACAGCAAGATGAACAAGAAGAAGGGCAAGAAGAAGAAGATGGACGACAGCAAGACCACCACTCCTCCTGCCAAGTAGTTTTTCGCCTTCGGGCGGATGGCCGTTTTGGCCATAGCAGGTATGGATCAGCCGCGGTAGCGTTGCCTTCAGGGCGTGCTACCGCGGCTTTTCTTTTTGGGGTTTGTCGTTTCGGAAAAGTTTTCCGATAATGTCTATGAGGGTATAGCGGTTTCCATTCATGCACTTTTCGGTTAAGGGGGAGTACGCGGTAAAGGCCATTTTCGATCTGGCGGCGCAGCCTCCAGGAGAGCCGATCAAGATCGCGGAAATTGCCAGGCGTCAGCAGATTCCCCAAAAGTTTCTCGAGTTGATTCTGGCGAGCTTAAAGCAGGCCGGCTTTGTTCAATCGAAGCGCGGGGCGGAGGGCGGTTATTTGCTGGCGCGTCCCGCGGAGACGATTACGGTCGGTAATGTCCTTCGCTTTGTGGACGGGCGGCAGAACGAGAAAGAGCAATCGCGGCGGCCTGACGATACACCGTTCAGCGGACTTTGGAAGCGAGTGGAAACCGCGATTTCGAACGAATTGGACACCGTGACATTCGCGGCGCTGGCGCGCGAGTGGTCCGAACGGCATACCCGCTTTGTACCGAATTGGGAGATATAACAATGGTTTACGCAGATAATTCCTTAAGCATCGGCAAGACTCCGCTCGTCAAGTTGAATCGTGTGGTGGATGGCGCGGGCGCTACCGTGCTGGCGAAGATCGAGGGGCGGAATCCGGCTTATTCCGTAAAGTGCCGCATTGGCGCGTCCATGGTGTGGGACGCCGAGAAGCGCGGCATTCTCACT
>CAXSIG010000024.1:0-13594 GCA_964237255.1 uncultured Bryobacteraceae bacterium | reverse complement strand
TCCTGGAGCCGACGAGCGGCAATACCGGCATCGCGTTAGCTTATGTCGGGGCAGCGCGTGGTTACAAAGTTACTTTAACGATGCCGGAGACGATGTCGCTGGAGCGCCGTAAAGTGCTGAAGGTGTTCGGCGCTAACCTAGTGCTCACGGAAGGCGCGAAGGGCATGAATGGCGCGATCTCGACAGCCGAAAGAATGCTTGCCGAGGATCCTGATCGCTACGTATTGTTGCAGCAATTTAAGAATCCGGCGAACCCGGACATCCACTTCCGTACAACCGGCCCGGAGATTTGGGAGGACACGGAGGGCAAAATCGATGTGCTGGTGAGCGGGGTCGGGACCGGCGGTACCATCACGGGAGTCTCCCGGTACATTAAGGGTGAGAAGGGCGCGAAGCTGGAGAGTGTGGCTGTGGAGCCTGCAGCCAGCCCTGTGATCACGCAGACTACTCACGGGGAAGCGACCAAGCCCGGACCACACAAGATTCAAGGTATCGGGGCCGGATTCATTCCGGGCAACCTGGACCTTTCGATCGTGGATAAGGTGGAGCAGGTGACCAACGAGGAGTCGATTGAGATGGCTCGGCGGCTGGCTCGCGAGGAAGGCCTTCTGTGTGGTATCTCCTGCGGCGCTGCCGCTGCGGCTGCGGTGCGATTAGCTCACCAACCCGAATACAAAGGCAAGACAATTGTTGTGGTGCTTCCGGATGCCGGCGAGCGCTACCTGAGCAGCATCCTGTTCGAAGGCATGTTCGAGAACTGACGCAAAATATTTTCTAACCCGGTAACCAGCGGCGGAATCCGTGTCGTCTTTCCATTACATCCCCAAACGAGCGGGCGCTCTCACCCCTATCACCCAATCGCGCCCGCTCACCCTCTTGCTGTTCTTCACGGTAGCTCTCACCCTGAGCGCGGCCGATCTGTACAAACCTACATACACCTGCACGGAAGACGATCTTCAATGGGCCGGCATGGCCTGTTCCGAATCCGAGCCGTGTTCTATCTATCTGGATATTTCACACGTTTACCCGCTAGGACGCAAGCTCTATGCGACAGGAAATATCCATTCGGCGCTGGTGACCCTCTATTCCGTATTCCTGGCGAGCGATGACGATGGCGCGACCTGGCACGAGGCGTTCGAACGAATTCGTGGTGCCGAGTTAGACCGGATTCAATTCGTGAATTTTGAGGCGGGTTGGATCAGTGGGCAGCGCGTCACGCCACTTTCCGGGGATCCGTTTTTGCTGTTGACGACGGACGGCGGTAAGACCTGGCGAAAGCAGGAGATTCTGCCGGAAGGGTCGGCTGGGTCGGTCCAGAAACTTTGGTTCGATTCACCCCGCGCAGGCTCATTAGTGCTGGACCGCGGCGCGTCCGATGGCGACCAGATGCGATACGGCAAGTACGAAACCATGACCGGTGGGACAAGCTGGAGCATTCGGGAATCGTCCGATAAGCCGATTGATTTGCCGGCTGCGAACCTGGCGATCGAGAATCAGGCGATCCGTGTACGGGCCGATAACGCAACGAAGCGCCTTCTGATTGAGAAGAAGAACGAAGGTGGCTGGGCTGTTGCGGGACAATTCGCGCTGGAGTTAGCACAGTGCAAAGGCGACAATACGCCGTTGACTCCGCCTGCCGATCCAGAAGCTTCCACCCCGAAGACCGCTGTCCCGGCGAAAGACTACGTGGAAGAATTAAAACTCGGGCCCGCGCCGGGCGAAGCGCCGCCTAAAAAGAAAAAACCGAAGTGAGAAATGAACGATGACAAATGAACGGCAATGGGGCTTCGCGACACGGGCCTTGCACGCGGGTCAAATCCCCGATAAAGAAACAGGCGCGCGGGCGGTCCCGATATACCAGACCACGTCTTATGTTTTCGAAGATACGGAACATGCGGCGCACCTGTTTAATCTGCAGCGTTTCGGGCATATTTATACGCGCATTATGAATCCAACGAGCGCGGTGTTGGAGGAGCGCATCGCGGCGCTGGAGAAGGGTGTGGGCGCGCTTGCCGTCAGCAGTGGTCAGGCGGCGCAGTTTATCGCGATCGCGAATCTCTGCGAGTCGGGTGATGAGATCGTTTCGTCCAGCACGATTTACGGCGGAACGCACACTCAGATGGACGTGAGCCTGCGTCGGTTGGGTATCGCGACGAAGTTTGTGGAGCCCGACGATCCCGAAAACTTTCGCCGAGCGATTACGCCGAAGACCAAGCTGCTGTATTGCGAGACGCTGGCGAACCCGGGCATGAATGTTGTGGATCTGGAAGCGGTAGCCAAGATCGCCCATGAAGCGAACCTGCCGTTGTTTGTGGACAATACATTTGCGTCGCCGTTCCTCTGCCGTCCGATTGAGCATGGGGCAGACGTGGTGATGCATTCGGCGACGAAGTTTTTGGGCGGGCACGGGACGACCATCGGCGGCTTGATTGTGGATGGCGGCCAGTTTCCTTGGGACAAGGGCAACTTCCCACAGATGACGCAGCCGAGCCCCGGCTATCACGGGATGAAGTTCTATGAGACGTTCGGGAATTTTGCGTACATCTTGAAGTGCCGTGTGGAAGGCCTGCGCGATTTCGGTCCGGCGGCAAGTCCGTTCAATTCGTTCCTGATTTTGCAAGGCGTAGAGACGCTCCCGCTCCGTATGGCGCAGCATTGTAAGAACGCGCAGTCGGTGGCGGAACACTTGTCCGGACATGCGCATGTAAAGTGGGTGAACTATCCGGGGCTGAAGACAAGTCCTTATTACACGCTTGCTCAGAAGTACCTCCCTGACGGTTGCGGCGCTGTGATGACATTCGGAATCGAGGGCGGCATGGAAGCCGGACGGCGGTTTATCGAGAAGCTTCAGTTGTTCTCGCACCTGGCGAACGTGGGCGACGCAAAGAGCCTTGTGATTCATCCCGCGTCGACGACTCACCAGCAGTTAGGCGCGGAAGATCGAGTGATGGGCGGCATTACCGACGACATGGTTCGGCTATCGGTAGGGCTTGAGGATGTCGACGATATTCTCTGGGATTTAAACCAGGCTCTGGAAGCGGCGCAGACCGCTTGACGCCACCGAGTGCTGCCGATCGCGTCCGCGTGCTCACGCTTGGTAAGCGTGTCGCAATGGTTGGGCTGTCCGGAAACGCATCGCGGCCCAGCCATTTTGTCGCGATCTATTTGCGAAGCCGGGGCTATGAGGTGGTTCCGGTTAATCCGCGGGAGAAACAAATCTTGGGGCTCACCAGTTATGCGTCCCTCAAAGACATTCCCGGTCCGGTGGATATTGTGGACATCTTTCGCGATCCCGCCGCCGTGCCGCCGATTGTGGAGGAGGCGATCGCGGTCGGCGCAAAGGCCGTGTGGATGCAGTTGGGTGTGATCAATGAAGTGGCTGCGGAACGAGCGAGGTCGGCTGGGCTGGAGGTGATTATGGACCGCTGCATGAAAATCGAACACGCGCGCTTTTTCGGTGGGCTGAATATGCTGGGGCTTAACACCGGCGTGCTGACACCACGAAGGAGGTAGAGTTGATGGCCAAACGTTTGGCGGTTGGAATTATCGGGGCAAGCGCGGAGCGGGGGTGGGCAAAGATCTCGCACGTTCCCGCAGTTCAGCAGCTTGCGGGACTGGAGCTGGGCGCGGTCGCCGCGGGCAACCAGGAGAAATCCGATGCTGCTGCGAAAGCGTTCGGCGCCAAGGCCTCATACGGTGACGTCAAGGATCTGTTCCGAGACCCCTCTCTGGACATCGTGGCGATTTGCGTCAAAGTTCCCGATCATCGCGAATTGGTTCTCGGAGCTTTAGCGGCGGGCAAGAACATCTACTGCGAATGGCCATTGGGCAAGGACTTGGCGGAGAGCGAGGAGCTAGCGGCTGCCGCACAGTCTGCGGGGCTGCACGTGGCAATCGGTCTTCAAACCAGGATGAATCCGGCTGTGAAGCGCGCGCGGGATCTGATAGGATCCGGCGCGATTGGGCGTCCGCTCAGCACGCGAATTTTGTCTACCACGGTGGCGTTCGGACCGAAAGTGGAGGAAGCGATGGCTTTCGGAGAGAAGGCCGAGAACGGCGTCACCCTTCTTAGCATTCAAGGCGGTCACACCCTGGACCTTGCGATTACCGTGCTGGGCGAGTTCGAAGACATTTGCGCATTAGCGACGACCCAGTACCCCGAAGTGGAAGTCGGCGAAAGCGCAACGCGGCAAGCCCGTTCTGTGCCCGACCACATTTTGATGCAAGCTCGCGTTGCCAACAGCGGCGCGCTTTCCGTGGAAGTAGCGGGCGGGCGTCCGCCGGAAGCGGTGACATTCCAAATGACCGTAACAGGAACGGCCGGCGAGCTCACGCTAGATGGAGGCGCAGTGCGCGGCTTCCAATCGGGTCGTCTGCGGCTTTCGCTCAATGGCAAGCCGGAGCATGTGGATGAGGGCGAAGTGGCGTCCTTGTCTGACGAAGCGGCGAACGTCGCGGGGATGTATGCTGCCTTGCGAGACGATATTCTATCCGGCTCCTCAACAGTGCCCGACTTTCACCATTCGGTCCGTCTCACGCGCTTAGTGGACGATGTGATGGCATCGTCGCGCTCTGGAACCCGCCGGAAAGCGGTGGGTTGGCCGTTGCGTTAGACCCTTTGCCGACGATCTTCAGGACTGGGCCGTATCGCGTATACTTCTATAGCCACGAACCGAATGAAGCGCCCCATGTTCATATAGATCGAGATATTCAGTCGGCGAAATTCTGGCTGCAACCTGTTCGGTTGGCTGCTAACTTGGGATTCAGCCCCGTAGAGCTCCGCAAAAATTCAACAGATAATCCTGGAAAACAATAGCGTCTTGATGGAGAAATGGAATGAAAAATTCGGAAATTAGGCCAGGGGAGCGAGTGAAAGATGTTCATGTTACAGACGATACGCTGTCGGTTGATCTAGTAGAGGGCCGTACCATCATCGTCCCGCTAGTCTGGTATCCCAGACTTGTTGAGGCAACTCCCGATCAGCGAAGTAATTGGCAGGTAAGCGGCGCTGGTTATGGAATCCATTGGCCAGACGTCGACGAGGACCTCAGCACGGCAGGCCTCCTCAGGGGAATACCTGCCCCGGCAGAAACTGTACAAGCTCGGCGTTAAGGAACCAATCCGTACAAGTTATGGCGTCGGAACGAACAACTCCAACTTCACAATGTAAGTCACTGATTGATTCGGCTGCAGCAACTGCATCCCAGTCTCCGCACCGTTCCATATCTTGCTAAACGGCTCCGCGAAGTTAAATTGGGGTTCTAAAACCACGAAGTGTTTGTCGGGCGGCGCGTAGATTTGGATGGCGTGGATGTCCGGGCCTGGCGCGGTGATTCTTACGCCATACTTCGCTGCCGGATCGGCAATTGTGGCAACTGTTGCTTCGCTCGCGTCTTTCGTCAAATCGATGAACGTGTCGTCCATGAATAGCTTCCCAAGCGCTTGCCCGCCGGGCTTCGAGAAATCGTAGGGAGTGTCGGTGACGGACACTTTTTTGCCGGTGGGCAGCACGTCGTCATAGTTGTTCACAATTCCGCGCGACCGGGCGGGCACCTGCAGCCGCGCTTGCGTACGGTCGCCCGAAGGCAGCGCGAAATACGGATGCCATCCGATGCCGATTGGAACCAGTTCGTTACTCAAGTTTGTAGCCTTTACAGTCAATGTGAAGGAGTCTTTTTCTACCTGGACGTTGAATTTCAAGTCCGTGGATCCGGGCCAATGGCCGCCAAAGTTACCGGCATGGTAGACGGCGGAGGCGCTGTTCTCGTCGTGAGTTACATCGGTCAGTTTGGCATCCAAAATCAACCCGTGCATCGCATATTTCGGGGCGCCGGCGTTCTTGCCGTGCCAGTTCGCCGGAAGGTCGTACACCTTGCCCATCATGTCCGTCTTGACCGTCTGGCCGTCTTTCGAAAGATCGCCTGTGATCCGATTCGCGTAAGGGACAAGAATGGCACCGCCTACGCTGAAGCTCTTGTTGCCGATCATGTCGTCGGCCCCGCCGTTCATCAGGGTTGGCGCTTCCGCAAGCGGTGGCGCAGTCAGCACGTTCACTTCGCCTTTGCCGGGCACGAAGGCGCGAATTTGATACACGTTCATTCCGCGGCCCGGTAGAATATCCGCGCCCAGGAACTGAAGCCCGTTTCCGGTTTTACCGCGCTTTAACGCGATTGCGGGTTGCCCGCCCACATCCACTGCCTTTGTCATCGGCTCTGGTTGGGACTTGTTGCAACCGGCCAACGTTAGAGCGACCGCGATTATCGCCATCCATTTCATGTTCGTCAATTGTATCCGTTTGGGCGCATAGCCGATACAACAACGCCGAACAGCGGATAATTAGATCGATGAGTACCATGTTGTTGCTCGAGCAGGAAACCAACCCGTGGATTGCGGCCGCGGCGCGCTTCGATGAAGCCGCTGCAAAGCTCAACCTGGAAGATGGGATGCGCAAGATCCTCAAAAGCCCTGCGAGAGAAATTACCGTGAACATCCCCGTGATGCTGGACGACGGACGCATGGAGGTATTCACCGGCTATCGCGTGCAGCACTCGGTCGCGCGCGGACCCGGCAAGGGCGGCATTCGTTTCGCCCCCGACGTTACGCTGGACGAGGTTCGTGCGCTGGCCAGTTGGATGACATGGAAGTGTGCCGTGGTCAACATCCCTTTCGGGGGTGCAAAAGGCGGAGTGATTTGCCAGCCCAACATGATGTCGGCGGGTGAGTTGGAGCGCATCACGCGGCGGTATACATCGGAGATCATCGAATTTCTGGGGCCCGAGCGCGACGTACCCGCGCCCGATATCAACACGAACGACCAGACGATGGCGTGGATCATGGACACCTACTCCATGCACGTCCGGCAGACCATGACGGCGGTCGTTACCGGTAAACCGATGAGCTTAGGTGGCTCGCTGGGCCGGCCCGAAGCGACGGGTCGCGGCTGCATGCTGGTAACGCGCGAGGCGTTGAAGAAGTTGGGGTTGGATGCGAAGACGCCGCGCATCGTGATCCAAGGCTTCGGCAATGTGGGCGGCATGGCTGCGCGCCTGATGTCACGACTGGGTTACCGGATCATCTCCATCGTGGAATATGATGGCGCAGTGTTTAACGACGCCGGGCTGGATATCGAAGCCCTGATGAAGCACCGCAAGGAGACCGGATCCATCCGCGGATTCTCGGGCGGTGAAGACATGGACAAGGGCGAGGCGCTTTTCCTGGAATGCGATGTTCTGATTCCTGCGGCCACTGAGAACGTGATTCATTCCGGTAACGCGGACCGCTTGCGATGCCGTATTCTTTGCGAAGGCGCGAATGGTCCAACCACTCCGCCGGCAGATGACGTTCTGGCGCGCAACGGCGTGTTTGTGATTCCCGACATCCTGGCCAACGCGGGCGGCGTAACCGTGTCTTATTTCGAATGGGTGCAGGACCGGCAAGGGTTCTTCTGGAGCGAAGCCGAAGTGAATGAGCGCTTGGAGCAGATTATGGTCAACAGCTTCGCCGCCGTGGTGGATTATGCGGAGAAGCACGGCGTCCATAATCGGATCGCGGCTTACATGCTGGCTCTGGACCGCGTTGCCAGTTGCATTAAGATGCGCGGAATTTACGCCTAAGTGGCCGACCCCTCCACGCCCCTTATGCGGCAGTATTCCGCCGCAAAGGAACAGGTACCGAACGCACTGCTGCTGTTCCGCCTGGGCGATTTCTACGAACTGTTTTTTGAAGACGCGGTTACTGCCGCGCGAGAGTTGGAAATCACTCTTACTTCACGCAACAAAGAGAAAGACGTTCCCATGTGCGGCGTCCCGTATCACTCGTCCGAAGGCTACATTGCCCGCCTGATTACCAAAGGCTATCGAGTGGCTATCTGCGAGCAGATGGAGGAAGCCGGACCGGGAAAGAAGCTGGTGCGGCGTGAGATCACGCGCATTGTCACGCCCGGTACGGCGACCGAAACGCACTTGCTACGAAGCCACGAGAACAATTATCTAGTCGCTATAGCGCGCGGTGAGAAGCGAACCGGCATCGCTCATGCAGACATCTCGACGGGTGAGTTTCGAGTCACCGAAGTCGATTCCGCCCAAGCCGCCGCGGTTCTAGAAAACCTACGCCCCCGTGAAGTACTGACCGCTTCCGCGCACCCGTTGCTGGATAAGCCCGACGGCTTGCACACCCCGCTGGAAGACTGGATTTTCAGCTTCGACTACGCCGACCGAATTTTGCGCGAGCACTTCCGGCTCCTGACGCTTGACGGTTGCGGATTGGCGAACCGTACGGCGGCAATCTGCGCAGCGGGTGCGGTTCTGCATTACATCCGCGATACGCAACGCGCCGGGCTCGATCATCTGGATCGTCCTTCGCACTATGACCGGGCGGAGACCATGACACTCGATGCCGTGACTGTCCGTAATCTGGAGTTGGTTGAGCCGGTATTCGAGGGAGAAGGCGCTACTGTCATTGGCGTCCTGGATCTGACATCCACGGGAATGGGCGGCCGCCTGTTGCGACAGCGCTTGCTTCGTCCCTCGCTCGATCTAGCGCAAATCGAACGTCGTCTGGATCAAGTGGGATCGCTCTTACGCCAGACAATTCTGCGTGCTGAGATTCGTACGGAACTGGGCGGGGTGCTGGATATCGAAAGACTGCTTGCCAAGGTGACGCTCGGCAATGCAAACCCGCGGGATTTGCTTGCGCTCGGAAGATCGCTGGAACGCATTCCGAAGCTGGAGCAGTGCGCTTCGCGAGCCACGCTCGCCGCGATTGCGTCGTGTCTCGATGCCGTACCCGAAGCCCGCAATTCCATTCTGGACGCGCTGTCGGATGAACCGCCGATCAACCTGAACGATGGCGGCACGATTCGCGCGGGTCACAGCGCGGAATTGGACGAACTGCGCGACTTGAGCCAGAACGGCCGACAGTACATCGCGCAAATCGAAGCGCGGGAGCGGAACCGTACGGGGATCCAGTCCTTGAAGATCCGCTTCAACAACGTGTTCGGCTATTACATCGAGATCTCAAACGCGAACCGGCATCTAGCGCCATCGGACTACGAACGCAAACAAACGCTGGTAAACGCGGAACGATTCACCACGCCGGAGTTGAAAGATTACGAGCGCAAGGTGCTGGATGCGGATGAGAAAATCCTGACTTTGGAACGGGAACTCTTCGGGCAGCTTCGCCAATTGGTGATCGTGCACGCGGCGCGCATCAAGGCGATGGCATCCGCGGTTGCGGAATTGGATTGCACCGCGGCTCTGGCACAAGTCGCCGCGGAGAATGGCTATACTCGTCCCGCCTTTTCCTCTAACGGTGAGATGCGAATCGCCGCCGGACGGCATCCCGTCATCGAGAAGATTGCCACAGAGCGGTTCATTCCCAACGATCTTTACCTGAATAACTCTACGGACTTGATTGGCGTGATTACCGGTCCTAATATGGGCGGTAAATCGACTTACCTGCGACAAGCCGCGCTGATCGCGATTCTCGCTCAAATGGGTTCGTTCGTTCCCGCTGATTCGGCTCTTTTGTCCATTACGGACCGCGTTTTCACCAGGATCGGAGCGTCCGACAATCTTTCGCGCGGACGCTCCACGTTTATGGTGGAAATGACGGAAACGGCTGTTATTCTGAACACGGCGACGGATCGCAGCCTGGTGATTCTCGATGAGATTGGACGCGGCACGGCGACCTCCGATGGACTCGCTCTCGCTTGGGCGGTGGTGGAGTACCTGCATCAGCGTACCCGCGCGAAGACGCTGTTCGCGACACATTACCATGAGCTCACGGAGCTTGCGGAAGACTTGGAAGGAGTGCGGAACCTGCAAGTCACGGTGAAAGAAGCCGCGGACCGCATCCTCTTTTTGCGAAAAGTTGAACCGGGCAAAGCCAATCGAAGCTACGGCATCGAGGTAGCGAGACTCGCGGGTTTACCCATGGCGGTGATCGAGCGCGCCCGGGAAGTATTGCGCGTCCACGAACGCACCGAACACGCGGCTACGGAAGATCTCTCACCTCGCGAACGGCCCATTCAGATCCGGCTTTTCGAACCGGAAGGGAAACAAGTTGTGGACCAGATTCGTTCATTGAACGTCGACGAAATGCGTCCTATTGACGCTCTGCAGTTCTTAAGCAAGTTGCAAAAGGAGTTGAACTAATGCGCGTGGCCGGCATTATGAGCGGCACGTCGCTCGATGGCATCGATGTAGCGGTAATCGAAATAGATAAAGACGACATGAACGTTGTGGAGACAAGATCCACACCGTATCCCCCTGAGCTTCGAGAGGCTATCCTTGCCGTCTCGAACGCGCAGACCACCACCGGCGCAATTTCGGAACTGAACTTTCGCCTGGGCGAAGTCTATGCCGACGCGCTGCACGGTTTGGAAGGCCTGGAATTAATTGGTTGCCATGGGCAGACCGTCTACCATCATGGGTCCGCGCCCGTAAACTCGCTCCAATTGGGAGAGCCTGCCGTAATCGCCGAGCGATGCCACGTTCCCGTAGTTTCCAATTTCCGGGCACGGGACATCGCGGCGGGCGGGCAAGGCGCACCGTTGGTTCCTTTCGCCGATTTCGCGCTATTCCACAGCAAGAAGCACGCGCGCGCAGTACTGAACATCGGAGGCATCGCAAACTTTACGTTCTTACCAGCGGATGCCAAACTTCACGACGTGCTGGCGTTCGATACGGGCCCTGGCAATATGGTGATCGACGCACTGGTCCAGGAGTTTACGAAGGGAAAGCAACTCCATGACAAGGGAGGAGTGATCGCGGCAACCGGAAAGATCGATAAGAAACTACTGACCGATTTGATGTCGGATGAATACTACGCGCTGCTCCCGCCGAAAAGCGCCGGACGCGAACAATACGGACGGGAATTTATCGAGCGGGTAAAAACGTCCAAGCTCCCGTTTCCGGATCTGATCGCCACGGCGACGGCTCTGACAGCCTCCACTATCGCGGAAGGCGTACGCCGATTTGCCGGAACCGCCGATGAACTGATTGCCTCAGGAGGCGGAGTTCACAATGACACCCTGATCGGAATCCTTAGAAGCCTACTGCCTGAGATCGCCTTCGCGACAACGGACGACTATGGCATTCCGGGCGATGCAAAAGAAGCCATTGCGTTCGCTGTTCTTGCATATCGGACCTGGAAAGAGAAATCGGGAAACGTCCCAAGCGCCACGGGCGCACGACACGCGGTAATCCTCGGCTCAATCACGCCGGGGTAACGGGTCAGGCTTCGGAGTGGGTTCCAGCTTTTGTACCGTTTTATCTTGCTGCCCAAGAATCAGCCCGAACACCGGAGTCTTGCACCAGTCGCCCGCAGCGCCACTCGATTTGAGCAGAGCGCTCACCGTGGCTGCAACGTCATCGGCAGGCAGCGGATTGGGAGTCGGCGTCTTCTTGTCTTGGCGCTCCTGCTCGGCAACACAAGCGCCAACCAATAGGAACAAGGTTGCTATCACGCGCATGACCGATTCTAAACCGCGGCCCCGACCGTCGCCGGATTGTGCAGTTCCAGATACCGCTCGCGCGAATCGGAAATTGCTTTACGGGCTTCGCGCGGACCACCCCAACCTTGCATCTTGGTCACCTTGCCTTCCAGCTCTTTGTAGATGGTGAAGAAGTGTTCGATCTCGCGTTTCACGTGGCTGAAGATTTGGTCCATGGTGTGGATTTGATCGTAACGAGGATTTTTCGTCGGAACAGCGAGTACTTTCTGATCGCGTTCATCGTTATCCACCATGTTCAAAATCCCAACAGGACGCACCTCGATTAGACAGCCGGGAAAGCTTGGTTGCTGGACTAACACCAGAACGTCGAGCGGGTCGTTGTCGTCGGCAAGCGTTCCCGGAATGAAGCCGTAATCCCCAGGGTAATGCATAGGGGAATAGAGAGCCCGATCCATCCGGAACACCCCAAGTTTTCCATCGTATTCGTATTTATTGGCTGAGTTTTGGGGAATTTCGACAATCGCGCGTACGATTTCGGGACTTTCCGGTCCAGGATCAATATCGTAAAGCTTCTGCACGGTCTACAGCGTATCAGAATACTTTACGGAGACAAGGAATAGTCCTTTTGCCGGAGCGGTAGCTCCCACCTGTAAGCGTCGTCCGGATTGAAGCAAGTGACGGAGCGTTTCGGGCCCGGCATTCCCCCTCCCAGTTTCGATTAGAAACCCGGCCATATTGCGGACCATGTGCTTCAAAAAGCCCGACCCTTGGACGCGAAAGACCAGCAACTGTTCCGATCTTTCAATACGGGAATGAAAGATGCGCCGGACTTTGGACCGGCCTTCACCATCGCTTTCATCGGCCGCCGCAAAGGCCGTGAAATCGTGTTCGCCCTCGAACAGAGCAGCGGTTTCGGACATGGAATGTTCATCCAAAGGGTAGGGATGATGATGTACGTAACGGAAGCGGAACGGGTCTAAGATCTCATCCCGGAACATTCGATATTCATAGGCCTTCGCCACGGCATCGAAGCGCGGGTGGAAACTGGGAGCGGCTTCGTCGGCGCTGAGCACTCGAATCGAAGGGGGCAGATAGCGATTCATCGCTCGACGCAGGTTGGAACATGGGATGGGATTTGCCAGGGTGAATGCAGCCACCTGCCCCAACGCGTGGACACCGGCATCGGTACGCCCGCTACCGTCCACTGCGACCGCCCGGCCTTCCAGGTTTGTCAGGACATCTTCGAGAGCCCGTTGGACGGTCGGCAACCCCGGTTGCACTTGCCAGCCATGAAAGTCCGTTCCGTCATAAGAAACCGTAATTCTAATTCGATGCACTCGGACGGGAACCTGGCTTCGTTACCGGCACTCCGGCCGCGCACAACGGGCAATTCTCCGGGTCATAAGTCTCTACCTGGAGAGTCGTCAGGGCGGCAAACGGGACATCGGACATGGCTGCCGAACCGCCGCTCCGGTCGATAATCGAACCGGCCGCGACCGGGTTTGCGCCGAGGGACCGTAACAGTTCGATCACCTCGCGGGTGGAACCACCCGTGGTGACTACATCCTCGACCACCGCTACCGACGCACCGGGTTCGACGGAGAATCCGCGTCGTAGCGTCATCTTTCCATCGGGACCCCGTTCCGTGAACAAGAAAGCGGTTGAGAGCGCACGGGCCACCTCATGCCCGATAATCAGCCCGCCCATCGCCGGAGAAACTACCAAACCGATCGGCTTATCCGTCGTCAAACCCTTGAGCCGCTCTGCGAGTGCGCCGCCTAACTGCTCGGCATGTCCTGGAAATTGGAGAACGCGCGCGCACTGCAAATATTCCGGACTGTGCAGTCCGCTGGTTAAGCGAAAATGGCCGGTGAGGTATGCCTCAGTAGAACGGAACAGGGGGAGGACGTCCATGAAGTTGCCTGCGATAACGGGCCTAGCATACCATTGGAAGAAGTTTTTCGACCCTTTATCAGAAACCGCGAACCGAATAGGAATTTCCCGCGTAAACGTGTACTTAGAGAAAACCATGCATCGATTCCAGCCTGTAATAGCCCTGCTCTGCGCCGCAGTGATGGCGGTTCCGCCAGTGGCAGCCCAAACGGGTGTGCCCGGCACGACAACGCCAGCCCCCGGCAT
>CAXSIG010000023.1:19293-19519 GCA_964237255.1 uncultured Bryobacteraceae bacterium | reverse complement strand
AGATGGACTTACTCGTCTATCTGCCCTCCAACGCTGCGGGCCCTGTGCCGCTGTTCCTCAATATGAGCTTTTTTGCGAACAATCTTGCCGTTGTCGATCCTGGCGTGAAAGTCGGTAGGCGCTGGGATCCGAAAACGAAAACGCAGATACCCGCAGAGCCGCCTCCCTCTAGCTCCGTCACTCCCGCGGCAACCAACAACAGGGCCGCCCGAGGCCTTCCAGTCGA
>CAXSIG010000023.1:16601-19283 GCA_964237255.1 uncultured Bryobacteraceae bacterium | reverse complement strand
GGAGTCGCTACCTTCAACAAGGACGACCTCGCTCCAGACTTCGTCGGCAGTGAGGGTCTTGGCGTCAAGTCAATGTATCTGAAGCCGGGCCAAACCAAGCCGGACGACGCCGAGTGGGGCGCCATTGCAGCCTGGGCTTGGGGCGCCAGTCGCGCGCTCGACTATCTGGAAACTATGAAGGGAGTGGACATCAAGCGGGTCGTCATCCACGGCGTTTCAAGGTTAGGCAAAACAGCCCTATGGGCGGGCGCCGTCGACGATCGATTCGCAATGGTTATCGCCAGTTGTTCGGGTGAAGGCGGCGCTGCCATCGCCAGACGAAACTACGGCGAGACGTTGGCCCATATGTCCGCGCCGACCCGCTACCCCTACCAGTTCGCCGGCAACTATGCGAAATACGGCGAAAGGGTAAGTGAATGGCCAGTCGATGCAAACCTCTTGCTCGCGATGATCGCGCCTCGGCCTTTACTCCTCCAAACCGGCAACACCGACAAATGGTCCGACCCGTATGGCGAGTTCCTGGCCGCTGTTGCCGCCGGGCCCGTTTACGAGATGCTGGGCAAGAAAGGGCTGGGAACTAAAGAGTTTCCAGCAGCTAGCGAGCCGATCCTTCACGACCTGGGCTATGTGATGCATGAAGGCGGACACGGCACCGTTCCATCCGACTTCGACGTGTATCTCCGATTCATCGAAATGCATTTCGTAAACCGGTAGATCTGGTTACAGCTTCTCTGCCAGGATGTCCGGTAGCTCCGGATCGGGAAGTCCTCCCAAGAGCGAAAGAGCATGCGTCGCTAACTCCCGCGCTACTCGTCCGGTCAAGTGCTTTAAACGACCCGCATGATCCGGGAACGTGTCGAAGATGCCGAATTTGCCATCTTCCAAGTGAATCGCGAACCATGCCGTCGTATCGGGCTCAGCCTCCACCCACGGCTGAGCCTCGCGAAGGAAGTTGTACATCCTGTCCTCGTGCTCCGTCTTCGCCTGGAACGTGAGAAGCAAAGCCCTGGTATCCACCACCGGAACCGGAGTTTGGGGAAGCTTGCTGGCAATCACGTCCAGTCGTTCAATCTGAGGCGGCTTTGCCAGCAGTCTTGAACTCTGCGCCATTAAAGCTTTCGCAATCGAGCCGTTAAGATGGGCCTGCCTGCCGGTCTCACCTTCGAAAACATCGAAAATGCCGAATTCGTTACCTCGGAAGTGGAACGCAAACCACGCGATTGTGCCGTCCTCTGCGCGAGCCGCTGCTAATGCAGATGTTAGAAATGCTTGTAGTTCTTCTTTGGTTTCGTCCCGCGATTGGAGCCGCGCCAGTAGTCCTACGCTGATCATGAGTTCTTTGTTATCACAATTCCCGGGGGCCCGTAGTGAAACGCCGAGGAACGGCGCGACACTGTTCATAGAGGGCGGCCTCAACCCGGGGTGTACAATTCAACGAATGGAAATCCAAGGCGGGTTTCTCTTGGTCGAACAGCGTGTCCTCCTCAGGCTGGCTTCCAGGTCCTTGCATGAAGTTCGATAAACACCTCTTTATCAGTTACGCTCATGTGGATAACAAGCCGACGCCGGACGATCCGAAGGGTTGGGTTGCGCGATTTCACGAATACCTGGATCCATACCTGAGCATGGAAATCGGCGCCGATGCGCGGATCTGGCGCGACGAACGATTGCAGGGCGACCACGTTTTTGCTGAAGAGATTTTTAAGCAATTTCCGCAAACCGCGTTGCTGCTATCCGTAATCACCGAACGGTATCCCGAATCCGATTGGTGCCGGGCTGAAGTTGCGGAGTTCGCCAAGGTTGTGGCGCATACGGGCGGCATGGTGATCGATAACAAGAGCCGCGTGCTAAAAGTAATGCTCAAGCCTTTGCCGCCGGGCCGTCTGGAAGCGTTTCCGAGCGTGCTGCGTGAAGTGCTGGGGTATGAGTTCTATTACGAAGCTGAAGGTGGCCGCGTGCTTCGTCTCGACCCCGCGTTCGGAAACGCGGAGTCTTACAAGCGTCACATCGCTTTCCTCGCGCAGGATATCGCGGAACTCATCCGCAAGCTGGACGCGAACACCATTACCCCGCCCGCTCCCCCGAAGCCTAGCGTTTACCTTGCAGAGTGTAGCCACGATCGGGCAGAAGACCGTGACAGGATGCGCGGCGAGCTGCGGGCCCATGGCTATGTCGTGGTTCCGGATCAACACATGCCCGAATTTGAGAGCGATTATTCAGCGGAAGTGACTCGTCTGCTTAGCGAGTGCCGGCTCTCGATTCATCTGATCGGCTCGGTTCGCGGCAAGGTGCCGGATGGGCCGAACCCCAGGTCGGCAGTGCAGATACAGCAGGAACTTGCGCTTCTGCAAAGCAAGGAGCGCGGATTGGAGCGAATCATCTGGCTACCCACCGAAACCAGTTCCCCACAGACCGATCACCAGGCGTTCCTGGATGCACTGCGAAGCAGTTCGGAGATGCAGCAGAAGGCAGATCTGATTGCAGGTGATCTGGAAGATCTAAAGAGCGCCGCGCGCGCCACTCTGCAACGCATTGAAAATCCGAAGGTACAGACTGCACCCGCGTCCGGCCCGCCTACCGTCTACCTGATTTGTGTGGAGAACGATGTGGAGGCGGCAGTTCCGTTGATAGAGCATCTTGCGGAGCAAGGGTTCAATGTGGAGTTGCCGGTTTTCACGGGAG
>CAXSIG010000023.1:13634-16591 GCA_964237255.1 uncultured Bryobacteraceae bacterium | reverse complement strand
TGGCGCAAGCATCAGTTAAGCGAGTTGGTGCGCGTGCAGGGATCGAAACGCGCCGGTCCGATTCCGGCCGCTGTCACTTACCTCGCCGCTCCCGATACCACGGATAAAAAAGTGCTCCGCTTTAAAAAGGAACCTCAGTTGATCGACGGAATTGCCGGATTCCAATCCGGCTTGCTGCAGCCATTTATTCAGGCGCTGACATGAGTGAGGTAGTACCGCCACTCGATGTGAGTTCCCACGCCGCCAAGAATCCCTTTCCAGGATTGCGACCCTTTCTGGAAGAAGAAGAGCACTTGTTTTTCGGACGAGAGCATCAGGTGGACGCGATGGTGGACCGCCTGTAGCTTGCTCGCTTTCTGACAGTCGTCGGTACATCGGGCAGCGGAAAGTCTTCACTGGTGAATTGCGGCCTACGGCCGGCCTTGCATCGGGGTTTGATGACGGCGGCCGGTTCCCGATGGCGGATTGCTCAGTTCCGGCCCGGCGGCGAACCCATTCAATCTCTCATTTGCGCCCTGTCCCAAGATGGCGTTCTGTTTTCGAATCACCAGAGTCCCATTCCGCTTGCGGAGATCGTCGACACGCACCTCCGTATGAGTAAGCGCGGGTTGATCGATCTATTTCGAAAGGCCCGGTTGCCGGAAGGAACCAACCTTTTGATCGTTGTCGATCAATTCGAGGAATTATTCCGTTACGCGCGTTTGGGCGCGGCGACGGAAGCCGTCGAGTTGGTCAACCTGCTTCTCGAAGTGCGTCAGCAGCCGGCGTGCTCAATCTACGTGGTTCTGACGATGCGGTCGGATTTTCTTGGCGACTGCGCTCAATTTCATGGACTGCCCGAAGCGATCAATGCCGGGCAGTACCTGGTTCCGCGGATGACTCGGGATGAGCGGCGCGCTGCCATCGCGGGTCCCATCGGGGTTGGTTGTGCGGCGATAGCTCCTGCGCTCCTGACGCGGGTGGTCAACGATGTTGGCGACAATCCCGACCAGCCATCCATCCTGCAACAAGCCTAGAATCGCACCTGGGCGCATTGGGCCCATGAGGGGCGCGGCGCGGGACCGCTGGAGATTCAGCACTATGAAGCCGTCGGAACCATGGCACATGCGCTGGACCAGCACGCCGAAAAAGCATACAACGAACTTGCCACCGACCGCGAACGGAAGATTTGCGAGACGATTTTCAAAGCGCTTACAGACAAAGGAACCGACACACGCGGGATTCGCCGCCCCACGACGTTTTCGGAACTTTGTGCATTGGCGGAGGCGGAACCGAGCGAAGTAGCGGCCGTTATCGATGTCTTCCGTAAACCGAGCCGGTCGTTTCTGGTACCGCCGCTGCCGTCGGCTCTTGAAGCCCACAGCATCGTCGACATCTCGCACGAAAGCCTGATGCGGGTTTGGAATCGTCTGACCCAGTGGGTGGAGGAAGAAGCGGAATCGGCCTCACAATACCGAAGGCTGGCCGAAAGCGCCGCCTTGTACGCGCGGGGTGGCGCCGCGTTGATCACGGATCCCGAGTTGGCACTCATGCTCTCCTGGCGCGATCGGGTTCGGCCTAATGCCGCGTGGTGCGCGCGCTATCACTCCGCGTTTGCGGAGTCGCAAATCTTTCTGGACAAGAGCCGGCAGGTCCGCGATGCGGAAACGGCTCGTCGCAAGAAGGGAAAGATGGTTGAGTATCTGATCGGGTCCCTCGTGATTGTCGTCGTGGGCGCGTTGGCCTTTGAGTCTCAGAATGCTCACAAGGCGAAACAGGCGAATCGCTTGCGCAACGCTCTATCGTATGTCGACCCATTGGCAGCGGCACTGGCCGTCGGGGAATTTGGTGGTTCCGTGGCGGAAGAGCAGCCGATCGGAGCCATTCAGCAGGCCGCGATGCAGGCGATTCCCAGGGCGGTCTTGGGAGATCGCGAATCGGAAGTCGCCGATGCGGGACTGCTGGGAGCTTGGTTCGAGAACGATGGGAAACACGCAGTCACGGTTTCGACGGAGGGAAAATTCTTGCGCTGGCCTGCCGATGCGCTCGGCGATCCCGCGAGCTTTCAACCTTGGCATCCGGACAAACTGGAAGCGATAGCCGTCAGCCCCGATCGTAGCTGGATCGCGGCGTCTTTGAGCGGGAGTAGTGGTACGGGATGGATTGCTCGAAACGACGGATCGCAATCCACCATTCTTCCGAATGTGGAGGGCAGTCCGAAGATTAGCGCGTTGGCATTTAGTTCGGACGGAGAGCAAATCCTGGCAGGGTATGACGATTACCGTGTCAGGGTTTGGGGCCGCGACGGGAAACTGCGGCAAGTTCTTGGCTTGACGGGTAAGTCGCACGTTGGTCCCGTATCCAGCGTTCAGTTCGACTCGACCGGCGCGCGCGCGTTAAGTGCTTCGTGGGACGGCACGGTGATTATCTGGGATTTGAAGACCGGGAAGGCGCTCACCGTCTTGGGTGACGAAGGCGAGTTCCAAATTTTGACCGCGGCGTTCAGTCCCGACGGCACGTTGGTGGCTTGTGGCAACGAAGACACAACCACGCAGATTTGGAGAGCGGATGGGAAAGGTAAACCGGCGACGTTTCGGGGGCATACAAAGCCCGTAACCAGCATCGCATTCAATCCCGCGGGTACCCAAATCATCACCGGATCCGACGACACTACCGCTCGTATATGGGAGTTTCGGTTAAAGCACGACGAGCTGGATCCTGGTGAACTTAGAATCATTTTGGGAACCGCGATCGTTTTGCGCGGACATCATCAAGCCGTAACCGGTGTCGCTTTCAGTCGGGACGGATCGCAAGCGATCACAACTTCATACGATGGGACCGCGCGAGTCTGGTGGAGTACTTCAAAAGAGCCACGGATATTGGGGAAGCATAACGAGACAGTCCAGAGTGTGGCGGTAAGCCCGGATGGTAAGAAACTGGTGAGTACCTCCGATGATGTGAAGGCATGGGTTTGGAAT
>CAXSIG010000023.1:8107-13624 GCA_964237255.1 uncultured Bryobacteraceae bacterium | reverse complement strand
GCTCGGTGGCTCGAATGAGCAACTCAATTGTTTACCAGGCAGACTGGCACGGGGCGCCGCCTTCAACCCCGCCGGTACAAAAGTAGTGGCGGGATCGGAAAATGGTTTTTGTGTCTGGGATCTGACGACCAACACAAATCATTTCTATATGCAACAGGATGTGCTCGGAGTTAGGTTTACCCCAGACGGTAAAAGTATCGCCGTCGGGACCCGTCAAAACTCTGCCCAAATTTGGGATACCGACCCTCCAGGGCGCAATCCGTCCATGATTTTAGAAGGGCATAAGGGATGGGTGTTCTCTGCCGCATTCAACACCGATGGGTCGAAGATTATCACCGCATCCGCTGATAATACGGCGCGTATTTGGCCTGTTGCGCACGATGGCAAGCAACTCATTGTGAAAGGTCAGGTTGAGGTTCTGCAGCATCCGGATCGCGTGCTTGACGCAGCCTTCAGTCCCGATGGGTCCAGGGTTGCCACGGCGTGTGCGGACGGAAGGCTTCGAGTTTGGACTACGGATTCTCCTCCGCGCTTCTTGAAAGACTTTGTGCATATCGGAGAGATAAACTCCGTCGCTTTTAGCGCGAACGGCAAACTGATCCTGACTGCCTCGAAAGACAATACCGCTCACCTGTGGAGTCTCGAAACCGGCGAACTGTATCTCGACATGCCGCATGTACCGCTGGAGGTTCGCTCCGCCGCCTTCGGACCCAAAGACTCTTCTGTATTTACGGGAGGAGAGGACGGCTTTGTGCGAATCTGGCGTACTTCCATTCATGACCTGGTGACATATATGTCTGACGCAAGCACGGCCTGCCTTACTGTACGGGAGCGGATCCGCCTGTTAGGGGAATCTGAAAGCGAAGCGCGATCGGTTTACAGGAAGTGTGAAGCCGATCATCACCGGACGATCGCAAGCAAATAGAAAACTACCAATTCATAGCTAGCGTGGCCGGTAACAGCCCCTTCGCAGTTACCGTAACCCCAAGCGAGGACTGCCTTGGCCCACTCCGAACAATCACCCGGTAAGCACCCGGCTTGGCATTGGTCAGAAAGAATTTGCCATCCCGGTCCGATGTTGCCCGGTAAGCCGGCAGTGGGTTAGCCGCAACATAAAACTCGATCAAACATCGGTCGAGGGGCGCTCCATTTCGATTGACCACTCTTCCCTGTTGCTGTTGAGCCCACAACGAAACACAGGAAAGCAAAAGTGCTATGCAGAGAGTGGCGGCAGATCGCCTTGCGTTAAGGGAACACATGAAACTATTGTTCCAGAACAGGCGGCATTGCGGGACTGCTACAGCAACCGAATCGCAACGTCTTTGAACCAAACCTCGATTTCCGGCCCTTTATGCACCTGTAGTGCGATGAATCCATTGCGCCGGACGCGCTCCGTCTCAATGTAATGCACCGTCCTTATCCCATTGAGGTGCAGCGTGATGAAGTTACCCTGCGCGCGAATCGTATATTCGTTCCAGCCAGCGCGATCCACGCCCTCCAACGCCTCGGGTGGCGGTAGCACCAGGGTCTTTTTCCGGCGCGATTCATCGTACAAGCTGCCCCAATACTTCTCGCCCACATCGGCCTGGTACCCACTCACCTCATGCGGTTCCGTGGCGTTCTCACTCCGAAACTGAATGCCGGTATTCCCTACGTTGTTGATCAGCCGAAATTTAGCTTTCAACTCAAAGTCGCCGTACTGCTCGGCCGTGCGGAGAAAGTCATTATGATCCAGGCCCTTGTGTTTACCAATGATCATGCCGTCCTTCACGCGCCACACGTGCTTCGTGTCCACCACCCACCCCTTCAGGTCGTGGCCGTTGAACAATGGCCGCCATTCCGACGTCTTCGTTTCGGGCGATACCTCATACCCGGTCTTATAAGCCAGGTTTCCATAATGCGCCGCATTCGCCGCTGGGATTGCGATCGCTATCGGACAATTCGGCTCTTTGCGGCTTCGGACGCACTCGAAGAAGTTTGCCATATGGTCCTGCGCTCCATCGTGCTCCGGCTTACCGGCGCGCACCGCCTTCGGACGATACTGATTGCTTGGCGAGACATCCGCTTCCGCGAATAACTGATATCCGGTCCTATCCAGTTGGAGCGTTCCCTTGCTCCCGCGAAAGATCATGCCGCCGTCTTCGTAACTCTGCACCAACGTGGAGTTATAAGTTGCCAGGTAACTCGGATACCGATAGGACGCGCTCAGCGTATCCGGACACTCCCAGTCTTTGTAATACAAGTTACCGCCCGTAGCCCGGACTTCCGAAAAGTTCGATTCGCCCAGCACCCAATGAATCGTATCGATCCAGTGGCTGAACAGGTCCGTCAACGTCCCGCCGCCATAATCCCAGAACCAGCGCCACCGGTTATAGCGAAGCGCATCGAACGCGCGCGGAGTCGCCGTACCCAGCCAGGCTTTCCAATCGATCAGCGAACCATCCGTTCCATCCGCGCTGAATGGACGCTGATAGTTTTGGTACCAGTAACACTCGGCCAGCGGCACGGCCCCAATTTCGCCGGCCTTCACCAGCGCGCGAGCCTCCTGCATATGCGGGTACGAACGCTGCTGATACCCAACCTGCACGATGTTTTTCATCCCCGCCGGTGCGGCAAGAATTTCATCGCCCTGTTCGATCGTCTTGGTCAACGGCTTTTCGCAGTAGACGTCCTTGCCCGCCGCAATCGCCGCCTTCAACATCGGGATGTGCCAATGGTCGGGCGACCCGATGATTACGGCGTCGATTCCCTTATCGTCCAGCACTGTCCGAAAGTCCGAATCGAGGCGAGCGTTCTGCGCCAGCGTAGCCTTCGCTTTCTCGCGACGCGCTTGGTTCACATCGTTGACCGCGATGAACTCGCACCCGCCGACAGTGTTCGCTTTCCCCATCAGGTACTGGCACCGACCACCGGTCCCTAGCGCACCGAGCCGAATGCGGTTGTTCGCTCCCCAGATGCGCCGCGCCCCCAGGGCGGTAGAGGCCAGCAATGCGAAATGTCGTCGAGTCACAGAAGGAACTTATCGCTAATCGAACAACTCCGCAAGCGGCACTTCGATATGCCCAGCCCGCAGCGTGCCGTCTTCGACCTCGATCTCGGATCCCTCGGAATAGATCCATGCGCGACGGGTCAGCGGATCCACCAGCCATACAGTAGGAACGCCGAACAACAGAAATTCATCAATGCGCTGTTGCACGCGCGAACGGAGATCGCTAGGCGAAAGTACTTCAATACAGAGGAACGGAGGCGACGTTAAGACTGGCTCTGTCGGTCGTGGGCCAAGCACCACGCAGATGTCCGGTATGCGATACCTTCCCGGACTGACGCGAACGCGTAGCTCCGTCGCAACGTGAATATTCCACTCTCGTCTTCTACTGCGAAGATAGGTTCCCAGCGCTAACTGAAATTCGCCATGGTCCCACTCGCCCATGTTGCGCTCCTCAAGTTCGCCATCCACGTAGTCGCAATCGGGATGGTACATGGTTCCGAGATACTCTTCTACGCTTACGGAAACAGTCGTTAGCGCCATGCCTTGTATTCTAAGCCTCTTATTTCGCCGTCTTAGACCGCGCTTGCCGTAATTGGAAGCCGATCGCTTCGGGATCTGTCGATAAACCCTTTTCCAAATGAGGAATCGCGACCGCGGGCTTATCTAACTGCAAATACACCCGTCCTAACGCAGCTTGCGCTTCCAGTTGTCCAGGCTTCATCCGAACCGCCGCTTCCAAGTGTGGCAGCGCCTCTTCACTGCGTCTTTCGCGGAAGAGCACGTCACCAAGCAAATATTGCCAGCGTGGTTGTTGCGGATCCGCTTTCACAATTTGTTGGAGCAGCGGTTCGGCCTCTTCGTAGGACCGCTCGGACCACAACGCCTCGGCAAGCCGAGCGACACGCCGCGTATTCGGATCGAGAGCGACGGCACGCTTCCATTCGTCGACGGCCTCTTGGCGGCGGCCTTGTTGTGCATCGGCCTCCGCAAGCAGTTCGTGGAGTTCCGCACTCTCCGGGAGTGTCGTCAACATATCGAATGCCTGGTGAGCCCGCGCCTCTTCCACCGCAGATGTTTCGGGTCGATGCTTCGCCATGCTCAGGTGTGCCAGGCCCAAGCCCTGCCATGCCTTGGCCGATTGCGGATCGGTCGCCGTGAGACGTCCGAAATGCTCGGCTGCATGGTTGGCTTGTCCAGCCGCCAGGTAAGCGTCGGCGAGTTCCATCTCCGTGAACCGCTCATCCGGATGGAGGGTCAAAGCGCGCTTCAGTGGTTCTATCGCGAGCCCTGGCTGCTCCTGCTTCTGATAAGACAACCCCAGCAACAACCAGGCCTGCGCGTTTCCGGGACGTTCCTTCACCACGCGCGATAGTTCCCGTTGCGCAGCGGCGTACTGCCCGGAGGATTGGAGTGCCAACCCGTAGTTCAATCGCAGCCCCGTATCGCCCGGTGACTGGCGCACCAAAGGCGCAAGCAGTTCCGCGGCTTTGTCATACTGTCCTCGGAGCAGGGCGGCGCGCGCGTCATCGATTGTCGCGCCCGGTGCCCGGATCGCAACCCATGCCGCCAGGAGCAGAATTCGTCCCACGCCTCAGTATGCTCCTCCTGTTTGCCGTCACGCTTGACCCTCCACAAATGGTGAATGACGCGTTGAGTGCGGGCCTTCAATTTGTAGTTCAAAATGGTGCAACCCCAGAGAAGTATCTGCCCGAAACCATGGCGGGAGGCGTCGCGGCATTCGACTACGATGGCGATGGACGGATCGACCTCTTTTTTGCAAACGGGGCAGAATTGCCGGCCATCCGCAAAACGTCGCCCAAATACTGGAATCGGCTATTTCGCAACGAAGGCCACGGTAAGTTCCGCGATGTTACGGAGCAGTCCGGCTTGCAGGGAGAAGGCTTTTCCATCGGTGCGATAGCGGCCGATTACGACGGCGACGGATATATCGATCTTTTCGTCACCGGCGTAAACAGCCAGCATCTCTATCGGAACAACGGACACGGCGCGTTCGAAGATGTCACTGCAAGAGCGGGGCTGGTGGATTCGCGATGGGCTGTCGGTGCTGCATGGTTGGACTACGATCGCGACGGGCGCCCGGACCTGTTCGTGGTCCGCTATCTGGACTGGCAGGTGGAGAAGAACCCGGCTTGTCGAGAACGCTCCGGGCGCTATCGCGTGTACTGCCATCCGCGAGAGTTTCAACCCGTAGCTAACGCTCTTTATCGGAACCGCGGCGATGGCACGTTCGAAGACGTGTCCGTCCAGACCGGCATCGCTGCATACAAAGGAAAAGGAATGAGCGCTTCCGTAGCGGATTACGACGGCGACGGGTACCCCGATCTCTTCATCGCGAATGATTCGACGGCGAATTTTCTTCTTCACAACCGGGCAGGCAAGCGGTTTGAAGAGGTCGCAATTTCCGCTGGTGTCGCTTTAAGCGACGACGGAAAAGCGATCTCAGGGATGGGTTCCGATTTCCGCGACTACGATAACGATGGCCGCCCCGATATCGCGCTCACGGCGCT
>CAXSIG010000023.1:3861-8097 GCA_964237255.1 uncultured Bryobacteraceae bacterium | reverse complement strand
CGGAGAGACATTCCCGCTCTGGCGCAATCTCGGCAAGGGTCAGTTTACCGATGCGACTTACCCCAGTGGAATGGCTCGTAACTCGGCGCGGTTATCGGGCTGGTGCAATGCACTTGCGGACTTTAACAATGATGGTTGGAAAGATCTGTTCTCCGCTCATTCCCACGTCACCGATAACATCGAGTCATTCTCAGGAGATAAGTATCTCCAGCGCAACGCGATTTTCTTAAATACTAAGGACGGCAAGTTCACGCCGGTGGAACTCGATGGCCCACCCCGCGCACATCGGGGTTGCGCCGTGGCTGACTTCGATGAAGACGGCAAACTGGACGTGGCGGTAACATCCCTGGGAGAACCTGCGGAATTGTGGATGAACCGCTCGACAGGCGGCAACCATTGGATTGAATTCCAGATTGACGAGATAGGCACAACGGTTTCGGTCGACGGGCAATGGAACACTGTGGCAAGCAGTCAAGGTTATGCGTCTTCTTCGGTGGGACCTTTGCACTTTGGTCTAGGCGCCGCAAATACGGCAAAGCGGGTCGAAGTTCGCTTTCCGGATGGCAGCAGCGGTGTGTTGAACAACGTCGCCGCTGACCGGACACATCGTATTCGTCGGAGTGATATACTCCATGCCAAGTCTCGGTAACTTCTAAGTCAGAGGTCTTCTATGTTTTCGAAGAAAGCGGTTCTTGTACTACTGCTCGCGTCTACACCTGTTTTTGCGCAGATCTTCACCGCCAGTGTTAGTGGGTTGGTCACAGATCCGGGAGGCGCCGCCATTCCCAACGCCAACGTTACGGCCCGCAATACCGGAAACTCGGAGACGCGGGAAGCGAAGACTTCAGGAGAAGGCCGTTATACGTTGTCCCAACTGCCGCCGGGGGACTATGAGGTAACAGTAGAGTCTACGGGCTTCCGGCGCTCGGTCGCGCGACTTACCTTGCAGGCCAGCCAATCCGCCGAACTGAACATCCCGATGTCGGTCGGTGAAGTATCGTCCAACGTGGAAGTGAGCGCGTCGGCCGCCACCATCGACACGCAAACCGCGAATAAGTCTGTGACTTTGACCACGAAGGAAGTTCTCGATCTTCCCGTGAATGCCCGTGACCCTCTGGTGCTGGTTCACGCGACTGCGGGCGTAGTGGCCATTCGCTCCGGCATCTCCACCGCGACAACCGACCAGAACCATAATCGCTTTTCTTTGAATGGCGGGCGGGACGAATCGTCGGCGATTTTGATTGATGGGGTACCGGCGACCGCAGTGGATTGGGGCGGTGCATTGGCTGTGCCCTCGATCGACGCGACGCAGGAAGTGCAAGTGGTGCGCAACACCTTCGATGCGCAATACGGCAAGACGGATGGCGGCGTTGTAACGCTTGTGACTAAAGGCGGTACGAATGCGTATCACGGCTCCGCGTTTGATTTTCTTCGCAACGATCACCTGGATGCCAATAGTTGGACCAACAATCGCTCCAACCTGAAGAAGACGACATTTCAGCGCAATCAATATGGCGGATCCATTGGTGGTCCTGTCTGGAAAAGCAAGAAACTCTACGCATTCGGTGCGTACGAAGCTTTGCGGCAAGGTGCGCCCAGCGTCAATGTTTCCAGTGTGCCTACAGCTTTGCAGCGCGCCGGAAACTTCTCGCAGACGTTCAACTCGGATGGATCGCTGTCCGTCATTTACGACCCATCGACGACGCGACCGAATCCGAATGGCGCGGGTTATGTTCGTGATCCGTTTCCGGGTAACATTATTCCTTCGGCCCGCTTCGATCCGGTTGGCGCAAAAGTCGTCCAGCTCTATCCGAATGCCAATGTAGGCGGCGACGCCTTTACGCAGGCCCGAAATTTTGCGGCTGCGGGCAAGGCGGTCTCAACCAACAACCGCATGGACATTCGCGTGGACTGGGCCAAGAGCGAGCGGTATACCTTCTTCGTGCGACTAACAAAGGCATGGCAAACGGATTTGGTTCCCGCCTTTTTCGGCAATGGCGCGGACAGTAATTTCGGCGGCATGAATCCTCGCCACCAGGTCGTGATCGGCAACACGTTCGTACCGTCACCGACATTTATCGTGAATGTACTCATCGGTTCCGGGCGCTGGCGCGAAGTGCAAATCTCGCCCAGCCAAGGGCGCGACGCCACTCAGATCGGCTTGCCCGCGTCTTTAGTCAGCCAGTTCTCCGCGCAGACTTTGCCGCAGTTCAACGTATCCAACTACGCGCAATTGAGCAATCCCCGCTTTTTAAGCGATCCCCGCGAAACTAACAATTTACAAGTTAATTTCACAAAGGAACTAAGTTCGCATAGCTTGAAGTTCGGGTTCATCGCGGAGGCGGGCCGTATTAATCCGACCGACGTAAATTCGCCGACGTTCAGCTTTACGCGCGGGCTTACGGCGGGACCGGTAGTGACGACTGTCGATAGTTCCACATCGGGTAATGCCGTTGCGTCACTCCTGCTGGGTACCGGCTCCGGCGGCAGTGCCCCGACCAACGTGCGCCTTGCGCTGCAGCAGTTATATTATGCCGGTTACGTTCAGGACTCTTGGCGATTCAATCGCAGGCTCACCATCAACGTGGGGCTTCGGTATGAGATTCAGTTACCGAGAACGGAACGCTATGACCGGTTCAACTCTTTCGCCACACAAGCTACCAATCCTCTTTCTTCCACAACGGGTCTGAACCTGAAGGGCGGACTGGTTTTCGGTAGCAGCAGCAATCGCGGGCTCTGGGACAAAGACTCGAAAAACTTCGCGCCGCGCGTCGGCTTGGCGTATAAGTGGAGCGACAAGCTAGTGATGCGGGCCGGTTATGGAATCTACTATCCGCCCACTGTCGCAGTCAGCAATGGAACAACGGATGGATACTCTACCTCCACTCAGTGGGTATCGACGCAGGGCGGCGGCGGATTCATCCCGGCTAACCCGCTGAGCAATCCATTCCCGCAAGGCCTCACGCAGCCGGTTGGCTCGTCGCAAGGACTGTTGACGCTGGTCGGCAATAGCATCAGCGCGTTTCAACGAAGTCACCCTTCCGCTTACGTGCAGTCGTACAGCTTCGATCTCGAGTACGAACTCGGGCATAACGGCGTAATCGAGCTTGGATATTCCGGCACACAAGGCCGCAAGCTGCTGCTTGGAAACTCGCCGAACTTGAATCAGCTGGACCCCAAATATCTCAGCCTGGGCGCGTCGCTGAACGATCAGGTTCCGAATCCGTTTTTTGGGCAGATAACAACGGGAACTTTGTCCGGAGCCACCATCCCGCGATATCAATTGCTGCGACCCTATCCGCAGTTCCTTAACGTGACGTTGTCCGGCGACACGCCCGGCGCCGGATCCAGCTTTAATGCCTTGTTGTTCAAGTACGCGCAACGTTACTCGAAAGGAATCTCGACGTTGGTTACTTATCAATGGTCGAAGGCGATCGACAATACTTCCGAAACACAGGCATGGGAGATTGGCGATGTATCGCGAAACACTTACGACAGGTCGAGCGATCGGTCCATCAGCGGCCACGATCTGCCGCAGAGTCTCGTTGCGACCGTCGTTTGGGAATTGCCGGTCGGACGCGGCAAGCCGTTTGGCGCCAACATGAATAAAGCGCTTGACGCCGTTGCCGGCGGCTGGCAGGTTTCCGCGATCAACCGTTTCTCCTCGGGTCTCCCGTTGGCATTCAGTTCTTCGAATTCGCTCTCGAACTTCGGCTTCAACGTGTTGCGTCCTAACATTTCGAACTTGAAAGATCTGGAAGTCAGCAACCAGACTCCCGACCATTGGTTCAACACAGCGGCCGTTACCCAACCCGCTCCGTTCACTCTGGGCAACGCGCCGCGATGGCTTCCGAACATTCGCTATTCACCGATCATCGGTTCAGATTTGGCGGTCCAAAAGAACTTTCATCCGATAGAGAAAATCAAGCTTCAGTTCCGCGCTGAAGCGTTTAACGTCTCGAACTACGTTCAGTTCGGAAGAGCGAACACTACCGTGGGATCGAATGGATTCGGCACCGTTACGGGCTATGCTCCAGGCGCAGGTCCCCGCAACATTCAACTCGCGCTACGGGTGGATTTCTAGCAGCTTCTTGGAAGCGGGGTGAAAACGGAGCGCTTGCTCCCGCACAGCTTTCGCTTTGGCCGAATTGCCTAGCTGGGTTAGGGCAACGGTTAAATTGGTCCAAGCGTTTTCCTCACCGGGGGACCGCCGATTGACGTCTTCCCAAAAGGGAA
>CAXSIG010000023.1:1298-3851 GCA_964237255.1 uncultured Bryobacteraceae bacterium | reverse complement strand
ATTGCCTCTTCCAATTGCCCCGATTTTGCAAGACACGCCCCCCAGTTGTTGACAGCTGCCGGCGGCGCGGATGCGACTCTCGCAACTCTTCCGTAAACCTCGCAAGCCTGAGCTTCCTGGTTCATACGGTCATAAAGCTGGGCGAGTTGGGACCCAGCCGCTGTATCTGTTTTGTCGCGATTCCACGCGGCGAGAAGCGCCGGGAACGCAGTCATCGCGAGCGAACGGTTGTTTTCGCGAAGAGCGACTAGCGCTTGAGCGATCGCAAGATCGCGTCCTGTTGCCGGACCACCAAACGCCGTTAACTCCGGAGTACCATCGGGCAGTCCCTCGGCCACGCGCCGGGGAATCGTATGGTCGGTGTATGCGGCATGCTGCACATCGCGCACGCCGGAACGCGGCATGTGACAGCCGATGCAGTTGTCGTTGGCTTTTGTTCGTTCCGGCTTTGACAAGCTGCAGGAATTCGTGTTGTGACATCCAAAGCACCGCTCGCGAAAGAAGGCCACAGGCGCTTGCGGTGTGGAGTGCGGATCATGGCAACTCCCGCACCATAGCTTCCCAGCGCTCGCGATGCTGCATCGGCTGCGGCTGAGTTCCTCCACATGACCGTTGACCTGACGCGCTCGTGGCGGGTCCCAGACAAAAGCCGTGGTGGACGCGGAGAGCCGGTCGCCCGGTGCGAACGGCTTGTCCCGGTTCAGCTTCGCGACGCGCACCTCACCGGACAGGTGACACTGAGCGCAGACGCTGTCGCGCTCCTCGGCACGGAGCCGCGCGGGATTAACGATTGCGGTCTTCGCTCCGGAACGGATGTGTTGTTCGCCGGAGCCGTGGCATCGTTCGCAACTCACGCCGTCCTCACGGAACGGCAAGCGCGCATATTGATTAACTGTGCCTGCAACTAATTGAACGCCCGATGCGTGGCAACCAAGGCAGGACGCCTCCACCGGACGCGCCACTTGAAGCGTCTCTGAGCGTTCGAAACCCGGTGAAACGCGCCACGTCTTGTCTGAGGAATAAAACGAAACGGGCGCTTGGAAAAGGTAATCGCCCACCCAACTGAGATAGCTGCGACCCACCGCGCCGGAGCCGACAAAATAATCAAATCCCCGAGTGACATTGATGTCGTCGGCGCTCGCGGTCCAGGTATCGGCAATGCGGTACTGGATCGATCCGCCGGGGCTGGCAAATGAAATCGGACCGAAGCGCGTGGGATGAGAAACAGCGCCGCTCGATTGCGCCATCGGCGTCTTTCGGTAGGACTCGAAAATCTTCTGATGACACTTCGCGCACGCGGTGCTACCGATATCCGCCTGGGCTGCAAAAAGTGGGATCAGAAATGCGGCATAGGTGGCCTTGGCCATCACGGGTATTGTAAGCTGGGACTAGTCCGTTGGGAGATCGTCTAATGGTAGGACTGCAGATTCTGGATCTGCCTATCGGGGTTCGAGTCCCTGTCTCCCAGCCAATTCCTTACACCGCCACTCCGGCGTAAAACAGCTTGATTCGCTTCGCCGTCGCTTTGCCTACTTGTGAGGCAAGAGTCTCTTCCGAAGCCTCACGTACTCGCTCCGAACTCCCGAAGTGTTTAAGTAATTTGATCCGTGTCTTCTCGCCGATTCCAGGGATCTGATCCAACTCCGAAGTAAGGCGCGCTGCATTGCGTCGCGTTCTGTGGAACGTCACCGCAAACCGGTGCGCCTCATCGCGAACGGTTTGAACTAAGTGCAGAACCGGTGAGAACCGATCCAGAATGCAAGGCTCGTTCTCCTGACCGAGTACGTAGATAATCTCTTCCCGCTTGGCTATCGAGGCAAGCGGCTGATTGATGATTCCGATCGCCTCCAGCGCGTCCGCCGCCGCGTGTAACTGGCCCAGTCCCCCATCGATCAGGATCAAGCCCGGCATCTCGGCGTTCTCCGCTTGCAGTCGCGAGTACCGGCGTGTCACCACTTCGTGCATGCTGGCGAAATCGTTATTGCCTTCCACGGTCTTGATGATGAACTTGCGATAATCGGCCTTCTTCATCTTGCCGTCTTCCCACACCACCATTCTGGCCACCTCGTCTGTACCGGAGATGTGAGAGATGTCGAAGCATTCAATGCGGCGGGGCGCGTCGGGAAGGTTCAACGCTTCCTGCAGGGCCTCCTGAATTGCTTGCGACGAGGGCTTCATCACCCGGAATCGCGCGTCGAAGCTGTGCTTCGCGTTTGTCTCCACCAGATTCAGCATGGCCTTCTTCTGCCCACGCTGAGGCGTTACGATCTCCACGCTCCGGTTTTTCTTTTCAGTAAGAAGTTCCTCCATTGTTTCCCGATCCTCGAACTCCACCGGTACATGAATGGAGCCGGGAACATACTGCTGGTCCAGGTAGATCTGCAGGAGCAAGCTGGAGAAAAATTCGGGCGCTTCGAACTCATGCTGGTCTTCCCAGAAAAACTCGCGACGGTCCACAATCTGCCCGTTACGAAGGTGGAACAGATTAACGGCAACCAACGGTGGCTCCGCGTAATAGGCCAGGATGTCGGCGTCATCCTTATTGACCGACGC
>CAXSIG010000023.1:0-1288 GCA_964237255.1 uncultured Bryobacteraceae bacterium | reverse complement strand
GCCATCTTCTGTCGCTGTTCGATCTCTTCGACTGTGGAAAGCAGATCGCGCAAGCTGGCCGCTTCCTCAAATCGCATGTCTTCGGCGGCCACCTCGATACGTCCCCGAAGACCGCGAGCCAGGTCGCTATGCCGGCCTTCTAGAAAAAGGCGGGTATCGCGAACGGCCCGCGCGTACTCGTCCTCGGAGACTAAGCCCTCTACGCAAGGGCCCAGGCAGCGATGAATGTGGTACTGCAAGCAAGGCTTCGGATGATAGCGCGACAAGTCAACCTTGCACGAAGGAATCAGAAAGTGACGATGAATGAAGTGAACTAGCCGATGCGCCAGATTGCCCGGGAAGTAAGGTCCGTAATAAGTCGAGCCATCCTTTCGCAGCCGGCGAGTAACAAAAACCTTCGCGTGCTTCTCTTTCGTGAGCTTGATATACGGGTAAGTCTTGTCGTCGCGCAGCAGCACGTTGAAACGCGGCTTGTATTGCTTGATCAGATTGTTCTCAAGCGCCAGGGCTTCCTTCTCGTTGTCCACCAGAATGTAATCGATGTCGGCAGCTTCGTCGATCAACGAACTGGTCTTACGCTCGGCCAGTTTGTCCGCCGAAAAATACGAGCGCACGCGTGCCCGAAGACTCTTGGCCTTACCGACATAGATCACCTTGTCGGCGGAGTCTTTGTAAAGATAAACGCCTGGACCAAGGGGAAGTTGGCCCACTTTCTCGCGAAGAAGAAGTTGCGACACCGGGGAGACACTTCCATTATCGCAGCGGCTATAGTTGAAACATGACGTTGGTCCTGTGGCTGGGGCTCGCCATGCAGTCTCCCCCGCCTGCTCAATCCCAAAAGAAGAAGCCCGAAATCGAAGAAGAGCTGCCGCCCGAAGAAGACGTTTCCGCCAAGCCGAAGGAGTATAGTTTCAACCCGCTCCAGGCGCTGAATGAGATGAAGGTGGGGAACTACTACATGAAGCGTGGAAAATTCCGCGCAGCCGCCCTGCGTTTTAAAGAAGCGACTCTCTGGAACAACGGCCTAGCCGAAGGTTACGAGCGTTTAGGAGCCGCGCAAGAAAAGTCGCATGACAAAAAGGCGGCGAGAGAAGCGTATGCTAAATACCTGGAAGTCGCGCCGGAAGCAAAAGATGCCGACGAGATCCGGAAAAAGCTAAAGAAGCTATAGGAGCAGCATGGGTAAATACGTCGCCGAGTGGGAAAAGATCAAGAAAGAGTTTGAAACAACCGCTGGCATGAAGCGGCCCACCGAAACGGTGAAGAAGGCGATCATCGGAACCGTTCA
>CAXSIG010000022.1:0-19559 GCA_964237255.1 uncultured Bryobacteraceae bacterium | reverse complement strand
CGGCGATGCCGTTAAGCGCAGCGCTGACATCCGCGCCGCCGTGCGCCAAATCGCGAAGATTCCAACTTGCATCGGCATAGGGCCGACCAAGACACTCGCCAAGCTGGCCAACAAAGTCGCGAAGGGCGACCGGCGCGGGTCAGGACTTTGTGACCTCTCTCTGATTGAGGTTCGAGACGTGCTGTTCCCGGCATCGTTGTTGGCGATGTATGGGGCATGGGCGCGGCCTCCGTTGAAAAGCTGGAACGCGCCGGCATCCGCAGTGTTGCGGACTTTGTGGCAATGCCCGCGGATAAGGTGCGTAAACTCCTGACGGTCACGGGCCAGCGTACGCACGAGCTGCGGGGCTTTCCTTGTTACCCCTTTTCGCCGAATCCGCCGACGCGAAAGACAATTGCGGTCACGCGCAATTTTGGTCGAGCTATCACGGCCATGCCGGAAATGCGGGAAGCCATCGCGACCTACGCCACGCGCCGCTGAAAAGCTGAGACGCCACGGGCTGCAGGCAGCGGCCATGCAGGTGTTCATGCATACCAACCGCTTCAATGGCGATCCTGGCTACAGCAATCAAAGAACGATTGAGATCGAGGCTACCGCCGACAGCTTTGCCCTCATCCGGGCGGCACGCGGCGCGGCAGAGACAATCTGGCAGGACGGCTTTCGCTATGCAAAGGCCTGCATCGTACTAATTGACTTATACCGTCCCGCTGAATTGCCCGTGAAGGACATGTTCGCAACGCAAGACCCGGCGCGATCAAAGGCGCTTATGAGTGCGCTCGACACGATCAACGGCCGCTTCGGACGTGGCGCGCTGCAACCTTTGGCCGTTGGTCTTGCGCCGGTCTGGTCAATGCGCCGGGCGAACCTCTCGCCCTGTTATACGACGCGAATTGACGATCTGATGCAGGTCCAAGCGGGTGAAGGCAGGGCCGCCACCTCGAAGGACGCAAGCAGCAAAATGAGCGGTTTAGAAATCGCGTGTCCGATCAAAGCTCGCTAATCCAGCCCGACCTCGCCCGCTTTTGTATAAAGCAATGTTCTCTCTTAGCCTGAGCGTACCTTTTGGCAGCGCGAGAAGGGACTTTCCACTGCCGAGACGATGGCTCTTTTGATCAATCTTTTTTCACGGGCAGGCGCGAAATGACTCTGCGCGGAATCAGACTGAAAACACCGGACAACCCTACTTTGTTCGAGGCACTCGAATTGGCCATTGTTCTTCCGCCTACGTGAATCTTCGAGTTCCAAGGGAGCTACATCAACCACCTGTCCTCCAATGCATTCGGTAGCTTACGGCTGGGAAAATTGCGGTGCGCTGGCATCGTTTTCGAATGCAAAGAAATTGCTTTCCGTTGCAGCGTTACGCGCTTTTCTATAAGGCGCATACTCGGGTGAATCCAGGAAACTCTTGACTGCATTTACGGAGGGGAAGGTGAAGACGACCATTCCCTGCGGGGCAGACGAAGTACCTTCCACAACCTCAACCGCGCCTGGTATGCCCTTCGAAATCGCAACGTACTCTCCACCGTGGCTTCGCACGATCTGAGGAACATGGGCAAGGTATTCTGGCAGCCAATTGAGGTTATGGGCAGTGATTGAGACGACGAGATATGCAGACATAATTTCTCCTTTGATGAGTAGCTCAAGCCGATTCGTTGCAAAACCGCTCTTTTGTGCAGCTCACTCTCCGCATTTGAAAGGGTTGGCCTTTGTAAGCAGGTGCGGTGAATTTAGGAATTGGCTAAGTGATTGGTTGACGAAACCATCCGCCCTCAACATCACAAGACCATGAAGCTGTGCCCAGACTAGTACGGCGTCCCGTTCAACAGTCTCGGGGGGGGAGATTTCTGCCATCGCGCGCCGCAAACGGTCGAAAGCCTTGTCTGCGGCCCTCGCCAGGGGGCTACCGGGTCTGGCCTCGGGCACCAAGCGCGAGGCGAACATCAGCCGATATAGCTCTATATTGTCTTCTCCGTACTTCAGGTAAGCCAGAGCTATCGTCTGAAGCGTCTCCTGTGGCGTACGCCTGGTCACCGCCTCCGCGAGGACGCTGTCAAATTCCTCAAATCCCTCCTCCGCGACACTCTCCAAGAGCGCATCCCTGTCCGAAAAATGCCGATACGGTGCGGGCTGACTGACCCCGGTGAGTCGGGCCAGGGAGCTTAGGGATAAGTTGGATGCACCGCCGCGAGCAATCTCCTCGCGAGCAATGCGCAGCAGATCGCGACGCAAATCGCCGTGATGGTACTGCCCCTTTTTCTTGGAGCGCTGATCTGCCCGCGTTGCTGTGATGTGGCTGGTTCCTTCTAAAGAGTAACATAGCATGTAATGCATCATTACATGCTATGTTATATGGAATCACATCAGGGCGCAGGGCGCGGGAGGTGATGTACCAAAAACCCCGCGTTCCTTTTAAGGAAACCACCATGGCAGAAATGAAAGCAGCGCGTTATGACCAGTACGGAGGCCCGGAGGTGCTCTATGAGGGCACGATCCCGATACCCACGCCTAAGCCAGGGGAAGTGCTCGTGCGGGTTCACGCGGCGAGCGTGAATGGGATCGACACGGTCGTCCGCTCGGGAACCCTGCGCCTGTTCACGGGCCGGAAGTTCCCTCGCGGTACCGGTGACGATTTTGTCGGGGAGATCGCGGCGCTGGCTGAGAAATCGGCCGGGTTTAATGTCGGGGATCGCGTTTGGGGAGTGATGCCACCCAACGAATTGGGAAGCGTGGCAGAGTTTCTCAGCATTCCTCCCGAGCAACTGGCGCTCAGCCCGTCAAACCTTGATCCCGTGCAGGCCGCCGCCCTGCCCGTTGTCGGCGCGACCGCAATCATTGCACTTTGCGAAATCGCAAAACTCAAACGCGGCGAAAGGCTGTTGATCCGCGGCGCGAGTGGTGGTGTCGGCAGTGTCGCGGTCCAGCTCGGTCGGGAACTCGGTGCCGATGTAACCGCGTTGGCCAGCGCCTCTTCCCTTGACTTCGTCCGACAACTCGGGGCGAATCGTGCGTTTGATTATGTAAAAACTCAGCCCGGAGATCTCGGATGCTTTGACGTCATTCTCGACACCGTAGGAAGCCACACGAGCGTGTATCGAGGTCTCCTGACGCCTAAAGGACGCATGATCGCTATCTGTCCTGATCCGAAACACCCGCTGTTCTCTTTTCTATACATCTTCCTGTCTGCAGTCTACGGCACACGGCGGGTACGATTTTTCAGCGCGAAACCCAAAACCAAAGTGATGACTGATCTCACTTCTTATGTGGAGAGCGGCGCGATCCGGCCCATTGTGGACAAGGTATACCCGTTGTCCGACATCGCCGCTGCCCACCGCGCTTTGGAGCAAGGCGGCCGGCGAGGAAAACAAGTCGTTCGCCTGGCATAGGATCAACCCCATGCAAATCCCCCAGGGCCGTTACGCAGCACGGATCGAGGGCGACTTTTGTCGTCTTCCTCATTGGAATGGGCTGAGTTTAACCGCAAGGTGGGCGGCAATGGATCGGTCAGCATCTTTCACGAGAGCTACCTCGTCAAAGCTGGGCAGTATGAATGCCTTTCCGTCAACATGCCGAGGAACGGGCTTGCAAAAGCGGGCGAGATGATACCCGCTACAGGCTATATGCGTGACGCACGATCTCGTTTGCAAAGTTTAAAAGTAAAAGCATACCTGCTGGATCGGCTTTAGGACATCAGCAAAAGTCATTTGAACCTCGACGGGGGACAGCCGACAACGCGCGTGAAAGCTGTAGTGAAGGCACTCGAAGATTTGAAGCCGACTGAAAAGGCTATCTGGCCAACATTGCGATTGCCGCTCTTGAGTTGATCCTTCGCGAGAGCCATGCGCCATCGCTGCAGATACTCAATAGGCCCAAGTCCCATCGTGCTATGAAAGCGCGTCGCAAATGTGGAGCGTGACGTGCCGCAGTGCCGTGCGAGCGAGCCTACCGTCCAGTGGTGTGCAACGTCCGAGTGCATAGCGGTGATTGCCTTTGAAGTAATGGGGTCGGCCAAGCCTGCAAGCAGGCTGCCTTGCTCCGGCGCGGTCTGTAATGTTTGCCCCCGTAAGATCTCAACCAGAATCAACTCCATCAGGCGCACGATCAGGAAGGAACTTCCGAGACCTGGATTGGAAAACTCAGCTTCATTTAAATTGAGTAAGGAACGTACTCGCCAGGAGATGTTTTCTGTGGCGGGAATGTGAACAAGCGGCGGTATGAGGCCTGTCAGTAAATCCTCATTCGCGGAGTCGAAAACAAATCTTCCCCCGCGCAGCGTGACTGGATTTTCATTGCCTGAGCCCAGCTTGTTTACGGTTCCCTTACGAGTTCTCGCCAGAACTTCACTGTCTTCAGGTTCAATAGTTGGATCTGTGGTGAGAGCAAATGGGGCAACAGTGCGGATCAAAATAAAATCGTCGCGGTGCAACTGCAGAGGTTCATCTCCGGATCGGGTTAGAAGGCAGTCGCCTTGCTGAATCCAACAGAAAAGAAGATCGTCCCGTTTGTGAAAGCCAAGCCCCCATCGGCCCCTACCCTGAGTTCTGCCCCAGAGGGTACAACGCGGTTGCAGCAAGCGGATCAGGTCAAAAAACGGGTCCATCTCTGAGAGTATAGTGTCCGTTTTGGACTAGTGGTAACAAATTTTGGGGTTTAGGTTATCGACAGTGTTAGCCTTGCCTCCTATGCTCGTTTTATGGGGCTGCCTTTTTGCAAGATCGGCAGCGTAATACAAGGAGAAAAATAATGGCTACTGTAAACGCAGAGGCTTTGGCTTCACCGGACGATCGCACTGCCATTTTTGATCCAGCCACCGGTCACGCTACAACACTCGACGCGTACCCGGTGACGCCGGATAGTGCCGAAGCTGTGCTGGAACATCTGATTCGGGCGGCTCATGACGTCCTCAGGCATCAGGCGGGTTTCGTCTCATCGAATTTTCACGTCAGTGCAGACCGTAGGCAGGTCGTGAGCTACGGCCAATGGTTAGATCGTAACTCCCTGAATGCGATTTCTCAGAAGCCAGAGATCGTGAAACTCAAGAATGACATTCCCGGACTGGCCGGCGCCTCGACTTCTACGACCTTGGACCTCCTGCGGGTCTTCGCGCGAGCGGCCGCGCAGGAGGGGATCACAAGGTTAGTCCCGAACAGCGGCCAACTCACGCTCATCAACACGTATGCGGTAAAACCGGAACGCGCGGACGAGCTGGTCGCATTTCTGTCACTTTCTACCCAAGAGACATTGCGCTATGTGCCGGGCTTTGTGTCCGCCAACCTGCACCTCAGCTTGGATCGCAGCAAACTCATCAACTATGCGCAATGGACCGGCGAAGAAGCTACCGCAGCGGCACGTCAGAACCCGAAGGTTGCCGAGGCAATGCGGCAACAGCTACAGATTGCGGAAAGCTTCACGCCTGTACCTTTCAGTCTTCGAAGCACAGTGCTGCCGGTACGAGCCTAAAGCACATGTCAAGGTCGCCGAGCGGTCACGAGCTCGTTCTCAGGCTTAAGGAGGAATTGTGCAATTTGCACGTTGGTTGATTGTCATCGTCGCATCCGTCACGAGCATCGGCGGCCTGCTGGCTGACTATTTTCTTGCTTCCGGCAGACAGCATATTCGTAATCCTCAATGGCCGCCACATGCCAAGTTCCACGGCGGTCAGACGGTTCTGCTGGGATTGTGCACGGGCATTCTATCCATAGTTCTGCTGTTTCAAGAATCGACGCTAACTCACAGAACCATCGTTATATCTGCCGTCATCGCGTCACTCTATTGGCTTTGTATCTTCGCAGCACCCATCTTTCCCGGAACAGCCTTTGTAGACCCGGAGTTCGTACAACCTGGAGCGAATGCTCGACGTATACCGGCCCAACTGATTTGGGGCCTTGTTCTCGTAGGTCTACTTGTCATTGCTGTTGCGATCAGCTTTGTTAGGGCATAGGAAAACACCAGCGCCGTATGAGAGGAAAAACCATGGACGATATCAACACGATGAAGGCAGCACCCGCCGATACAGAGTTACACGAACTCATACGAAAGCGATGGTCCCCGCGGGCCTTCAGCGACTTGGCCGTCAGTGATGCTGAGCTGAAAAGGATCTTCTGGGCCGCCTCTTGGGCATCATCCTCTAGCAATGAACAGCCATGGCGATTCTTGTTAGGTCGAAAAGGTGACCGAACCCATGAGCGCATCTTCGATGCCTTAGTCGATTTTAACAAGCTCTGGGCTGGATCTGCGCCAGTCTTGATCGTGTCGGCTGCGAAGCGAACAACAACGAAGGATGGCAGCGAAAACGCCTATGCTCTTCATGACACTGGCGCTGCTTCAGCAAACATGACCGTAGAAGCGACAGCGTTGGGTTTGTACATGCACGGAATGGCGGGATTTGACAAAGACAAGTTGCGACGGAGTTTCAACATTCCTGTTGACTTCGAGTTAGTCGCGGTCTGGGCTCTTGGTCATCTCGGCAGTATAGACACGTTGCCCGAATTTCTGAAGACGCTGGAGACAGCCCCTCGCCAACGTAGGTCCCTCGCAGAGACGGTTTACCGTGAGTGGGAGAGCTCAGCGTTCTGAAACGTTGTGAACGAACACAAGCGCGTAATGCTGCAGCGGCAAATCGCTGCGCTGCTCGATGAGAAGCACTGATCGATGTGTCCTAAAGTTAGCTGAATATGGTGAACAAGGATCCGCTATTCGTGAAGACCGAAAGTGCGAAGGAAGTTTATCTACAGCTGTTCAGCCGCAGATAAAAGTGACTGGGCTTTAAGACCTGTGATCACTACTTGCGCGAAAAGGAGAATGCAAGAAATGGAAATAGAGCAAAGCGAAACGCGGTACGCTCGCGGTTTGGAAGTTCTTACCAAGATCAACGGCGCACCAGGTGAACAAGAAGTAGGCCCGCTTGGTGATCTTGGGCGCTTCATAACTGAGTTCGGTTTTGGCGACATCTACACTCGTAAGGGACTAAGTCTGAAGGATCGCGAATTTGCGGCGGTTGCGATGCTTCTCGGATTAGGAGGTCGTGAACAACAGTTGCGCTACCATCTACGTGCAGCGTTGACCATTGGGGTTACGGCGGAACAGTTGGAAGAACTTATAATTCAGTCGGCCCTCTACGCTGGATTTCCGATCGCTATTAATGCGCTTGCTTTGTTTCGCCAATTAGTCGGCCAGATGGATTCTACCGCGACGGAGAAGTAGCTTACCTTAGGGTCCTTTCGGCCAATCAGCTTTGAACTATCCGGGGGTTCGCCCGGTTTTCGACAGTGGCTGGGAACAAAGGTTCAACCGATACAGCACGCGATGTTCGCGGTTTTGCTGTCAAGTTTTACACGCAGGAAGGGAATTGGGACATGGTAGGGAACAACATTCCTATTTTCTTCATTCGGGACGCGATCAAGTTTCCGGACTTGAGCGGGTCACCCCTCCGGGCGTGAGCAAGAGCTCACGACATTAGCGGCGTCGGGGAACGCATACGACCAGGCAGTTGGCCTTTTGGCGAAGCGAAAAGATGAGGTTGCCCGTGTGTGGCCAAGCGAAAGAGCTGTCCGTTTATGGGCATGTATGACCGCACAAAGGACGAAATGATCTCCCTGGATCAGGCAATCGGGCGCTATGCATTCCCTTATGAATACGGCGATGGATCTCCTGAGGTAAAGCTACCCTCATTTGTGCCGCGGTTAAGCGACTATCCATCAGCCATCAGTTCGCTCTTCAAGCAAGCGTTCACGCGTGATTCAATGCTTCGCGGGAGACCAACGGCCTCGATTTGGGTTGATGCTCTTTCCACCTTCGCAAAGAGTTTGCATCAATGTCACGGCAATCCTAACCATCATTATTGGATCGGTCTAAAAGATTGTCCCTGGTGTCGGATGGAGGGCGTGCTTGGCACTCCCATCTTCGGTATCAAGGTAGCGATCACGATAAATGGAACCGAATTTAATTTGCTGGCTGTGTGGAGCCAGATTGAGATTGTAAAGGCCATCCCTGATCAAATTGCGCTACCTGATCTCGCGCAATTACAAAACTCGTTTTCACCAGATGCTTCGCTCCAAGACATTGCGGCTTCACGGCGCAAGCTCCGGGTCATTGCGGTCGCTGTGACTATCATTCCAGCAATCGTTGCGGGAGCAACGCTTCCCCCAGTCCTAACAATTTGCGTCATCTGTCTCCTCTAATCTCAAGTAGCCTGCGAGCTGGCAATTGACTGAGTTTACATACTGGCCCGTTATCGGAACCCAGAAGTGTTTGGCAACCCGAGCATGATATTTAAAGCTAGATGTAACTCCAAACTCCAAACCGTTTGCGTCTGGCGCGGTGTTTCGGAATGGGTTCGGTAAAAACCCTACGACTGCACGGTGGGCTTTTGATTATCCACTCACCATATCAAAGTCGCTCTTGGCTAGTTGACAACTACCCGATCCGGGAGACCCGGGAAGCGCAATAGCACTATTTGAGTGGAAGTAAGTGAGAACAAGATTTTCGCTTAGGTGAAGAGGGTATTCACAACAGCAGTATCGAAATAGCCAGTTACCTCTTGGATTTTCTCCCCACTTACGCGAATGACCCAACAGTAATCGTTTGTATACAGACCACCCTCTGCCAAAGGAGTCTCACCGTGCCACTCTACCGCCACAAGATCGCCCTCACCGATCATCCTCTTCACTTTGCAGGAGGTTGATCCAGCGAATAAGTTCTGCAGAGGCGCATAAGTCTTCTGCATGTACTCTGCTTTGCTATGCGAGATGCCAGAAATCGGTGTGCTCCCGATCGCAATCCACGTTACATCTTCGGCCAGCGCCGCAAACAAACCAGAAGAATCGCCGTCTTCCCACTTCGTAAATAACTTCCTAATGAGTTCCTTCACACTCGTTCTTTGCTCCTTTCCTCGCATCGCTTGTCAGCTTCGATTTGGCGCGCCTTCTCTATAAATCCCGATCAACCCAATCATGATCTTGGCTTCGAAGCCCGTTTTGCCCAATCTGGGTCGGCACTGCAAGGGAGCGCTCGCTGCTGATTGATTTTGGCTTTTGGGTAGTTCTTGTACGTTGCCGCTTTCAGATATTCAATAAGGGCGTACTTTTCACCATCGGAAAGCATAGGGCCAATTCTGCCAGAGCGGCCAGCATCGTCTGTATACCAGTGTCCCGTATTGTGATTTCCCGATAGGGTGGTATCGAGCACCGTCGTATTCACACTGGTGCTGTCGTCGACGTACCCCATCTTCACCGGATCGTATTCGCGGCTCCCGAACTTGAACGAAGCCGGTCGTATGTCGCTCAGTAATTCGAAAATCGTTCGAACTGAGCCATTGTGCAAGAACGGTGGAGTCGCCCATACGCCGATTAAAGGACGGGCCTTGTAGCCGCAAGGAGCATCGAATGAGACATCGGGCTCTTGCTCAGACGCTGGCACTCGAGCTTCCAAATAGAACAGCCTTCGAATCGCATTTACAGGGGGCCCAAGCGCTGTCGCGGTGACCGCGGACCCGAGTCCAAGCTTTGATGCATCGTAAGTCCGCCCAGCCCAATTCGTCGCCTGATTCGGATCCGTGCCGATCACGGAAAGCGCGATCACGGGGACGTCCCAAATTCCAGTTGGCAGCTCTTTGATGCCGTGACAATCAGCGCAATGCTGGGCGAAAAGCTTGCTCCCCCGGTCAGCTAGTGTTTGCTGGATAGAACCAAGTTGATTGCTGGGCCAAGTTGGCGCCTTCAGCCGCTTCAGCACCGATTCCATCCAGATCAGATTGCTAAACTGCACCGAGGTGCGCCAACGCTCGGGCTCAGGGTTCATTGCTCCCGTGGCGGGGTCTATAAAGTTCATCCTGCCGCTGGTGCCAAGCGTTTCGCCGATGTTGCGGGAAAGCGCCTGCGGTGGAAGAAAACCGTTGTACTGTAGCCAACTGAACCGCCATATGTCCCAAAGATAGGGGTAATTCACCGGCGCGTCGTAATCCTTAGCGTTCGAAGGAACCTGTAGCGCGGTTGCAAAGACCGCGTTGGCAATGCCTTGCACGGCATCGACACGGCCCGGCCCAGGATTGGTTCCAGTCAAGTTTTTCTGTCCTGCAAGTACGTCCCGGGCTGCCACTGCCACCGACTGGAAATCTACCGCAACGCGTCCGGCCGGATAACCCGCCGCTACAGCGTCTTTCAGAAACGCTTCGGTGCGCTTCGGATCGTTTACCGTTGAACCAATCGCCCCAAACGCGGCCGCCTGAAACGCCGGAAGGTTTACATTAGCCTGTCCGCCTTCGATAAGGATCGATACGCCATGATAATCGAGTTGACCGGTATGACAAGCTGCGCAGGTGACCCCCGCGACGGGAATTCCGTTGCTGACTGCGGGATCACTGACTGTGAAGCCCAGCGGCCATCCATAAGGATTGGCCGCAGTTTTCGTCGTGTCCTCAATAATAAATCCCCACTTGCGCAGATTTTCCAGGTCCATAAGTCTGCTCTTGTCATCAGCTGTCCTTAAGGCCTGAAGAAAGGCCGCGGGTAGAATTCGCGTGCCCTGGTCCGTGTGATGGTACTTGTACAGCGTCGCGGGTTCCACTTTCTGGTCGAGGGATAGAGCGCCGCTGGTGCTTTTCGCAGCGCTCGCAATAGCCGTGGCACAGGTCACAGCAAACGTCATGAGTATGGCTATTCCACAGATTCTGTTCACGTTCATCTCCGTTTAACACTGACTGCTATTTGCTTGTCGGCTCCGCGCGCGGTGATTCATTGGTGCCTCTGTTTTGACACTGTTTCGTGTATGGCATTCGAACTTGATTGATTCCCCATAGGGTCAGTTCCGGCAAGGAGTGCCACGGCCCGAATGAGGTGTTCTCGCACCCGCAAGGTTGCAAGCCACTAGAAATGTATCGAAGCCGATTCGGCAATCAGTTGGGTAGCAAAGTCCGGGGGTATGGTCTTTCCGGACCCACGCTCCACCGTATATCGAAACGTCTTCATCAGGTCATTGGCTACGACCGGCTCGTTGTGCTGAACGGCCGCCTTTGCTGAATTCAAGTAAGTTCGCAAACGATCCATGGCGCTGTCGCCGGAATAGGCGACCAAGTCAAATAAAAGCCGATCCAATGCACTCTCCGCTGTCGCCGGAACGCTGGAGAGTCCAGATGCGGGAACCCACTCGATCGTGAACCCTACGGACGGAGTTAGTGGAACTACTTTGGCCGTCACGGCGCCATCGCAACTGCACATCTCGCAGGTGCGGTTATTTGTTGGCCTGTAATCGAAAACATGAATCGTGCATGTAGAAACCAGGTTACCGTTTTGGTCGGCCAGCTTATAAACGACATTCAGTTCACTGTTTGAAATATGCTCCACCGTGCCCCGATTGATACAAATCGTGTAATAAGGCCGCACGCCTGGATATACCGCTCCGGGAGCGTGAGTGGTGTTAGTGCACCACGGACCCTGCGTGGAAAGGCTCGATTGCCAGCCTACGTAGTTCGTGCTGTTAGTTAGAAAGACGGTGATGTCATTGTAAGGTACAGTACCCGAATTGAAAGGAGGCTCAGCGTTACCAGGCGCGGCACTCGCCTGATTGGTGATGTAGAAGTTCGCATTCGCTTCATCCGTCCTGGTCACGGTACATTGCACTGGTGCGCTGCACGCTCCCACGTCCATAACGTCGAGCACCCAGGAGCCCCAATTCTTCTGGAAATGAATGTCGCCTTGAATGAGACCGACATCAGCGTACTCTTTGGTGAATGGATTGATTGCCTGGAGCGTGTAGTTGAAGTAGCCCGAGCCGATGGTGCCAATGATGTTGCATTTAGCGGACCCGTGAACGGTAAAAGTTGTGGACCCACCACTGGCGAGGGTGGGTGAAAGCGTGTTCGGTCCCCAACTATCGCAACTGCCGGTGTTGGGATAGTCGTAAACGGTGGTCCCTTTCACAAGTCGGTAATTGCTTGCTGCCGTTCCAGTGAGCTGATTGTAGATTGTGAATGTGTGACGGTCGTCCGCTTGAAGCACTCCGGTTATTACGAACGTAAACAACGCGAGCGATTTGAATCGCGCACTGATTGTGTTGTTGCTGAGCATTGATCTCGTCTTCCTCACTGAAACAGGGCCCAGCTCGCTTCAAAAGTGATCAGGTAAAAAACTTTATGTCCGGTGATCACTTTCAGAGCTGCTTCTCCCCTGAAAGGATGAAGAGCAATTCGCTTCACAAAAGGAGATTTAGCAATGGGAATCCTAATGGCATTTGCACCCTTCTTCGCGTTTGCCGCCGTAGAAGTTCTTGCTGGCCTGATACCTGGTTTGGTGGCTGGAACTGCTGTCTCGGCCGCGCTGATTGGGCGCGACATTATCAACCAGCGTTCGGCCAAGATTCTGGAAATCGGCACCGCTATCTTATTTCTTGGCTTAACTCTTTTAGCGTTGGTCTCAGAGTCGTCGTGGTCTCTTATGGGGGTGCGGCTGCGTGTAGATGCTGGCCTTCTACTGGTAGTGCTGACCTCGATCGCTATACGAAAGCCGTTTACGCTTCAGTACACTGAGAACGGATCTGGTCCGCAAGACGCAAACAAGCCCTCGGTCCTAAAAGCGAACTACACAATCACAGCAGTGTGGGCCGCCGCTTTCGCCGTAATGGTTGTGGCCGATCTCATCTTGATTTACGCTCCACAATTACCTCACGTAATTGGAATCGGTATCACGGTTGCCGCCCTTTGGTCGGCGGCGCGATTTACCGCGTGGTTCCCGGGCCGTCTGCGGACCCCGTCAGCGGCATAGCAACACGGAAGAACCGATGTTTAACCTATTCTTCGCCGTTCTCGCCATCCTTGGTGCGACCATTCACGTCGGTTTATCGAAACAGCGCCGCAGCAATCCTGTTCAGGCCGCGGCAACGTACCTTCTTTACTTGCTGGTCATTTACGTAGGGGTCATGGGCGTTTTCACTGCCTACGCGCACGTATTCCGCCCGGCCGAAACATCGGCTTCCATTGGCTGGCTGCAGAGTCCCTACGAATATGAGGTGGGCATGGCGGATCTGACGCTTGGCGTTCTCGGCATTCTGTGCATCTGGATCAGAGGGACATTCTGGCTGGCCACCGCCCTCGGTAACGCCGTTTGGCTGCTGGGAGACGCCGCAGGCCATTTGATGCAAATGCGGATGCACAATAATCACGCTAAGAACAACTCGGGGGTGTTCTTAGTGGCTGAAATCGTGACACCTGTCCTCATCCTGATTCTGATGATGTTCGTTCAAAACGCGATGAATCGTGCCGATGCAGGTACACCGCAATTACGAACCCCGAAACTTCGTACGGTTTCCACTTTGGTCGTGCTAGTATTCGCCCTTTCGCCGGTTGCCGCATTTTCCCAAGGTGGTGAACGTCTAGCGCCCGACGACCCCGCCCGGTTTTCATCAGGTTTTCTGCGCGCCGGGATTGAAGCCATGACGGTGATACGGGAGTGGCGAATTGCGATAGCGAATCCAATTCAAAATAACTACCCACTGGACGAGCAAAAGATCCTTGCTCTGAAAAGATCGGCTGAGAGCAAGACCGCGTTAGCATCAGCGGCTGCAACAAAGGATGCCGACCGGAGTGGTTTGCTTCTGCTCGCCAATGAGCTGAAGATGATGCAGGAGATGAGCGGCAAGTACTTGGACTTACACCGGAACCTGACATACATCGGGTCCGACGCTGTCGCGGAGGATTCTGTTAACCAACAAATTCTGGCATGCGCAACAGGACTTTCCGCAATCGCAGCCAGTGGTATCTTTCAGGATGTTGCGGAATGTCACTAATTTATTTCAGGCTCAGCACCCACGCATTCACGGCAACAATTCGATCACGATAAGCAACCAATCGGCCGTCAGGCGAGGGAACGGCCCAGCCCTGGATGTCACCGATAGGGTGCTGCTGTCCGTTGACTGTAATGAACACGATGCGAGTACCGACACTGGTGTTTAGCGTGACAAACCAGCCGGTGCCATCGGCGGACCAGACCAAACCTTCAATATCCGCCAGATTATCCAGGTTGAGCTCATGTTCCCTGGCTTGTCCGTCTTTCTCGCCCAGGTCGATTACCCTGATACGGGCGGTTCGAGCATCGTGGTTAGGTATCGCGATTCGCCGTCCATCGGCGGCCAGCGACCAATCTCCGACCACCGGCACTTGCCATGCGGTGCGCGCTAATTCTTTTCCGGCTCCCAAACTTGGATCCAAAGCGAGGAACACAAACAGCTTGCGGTTGATGGTCGTCCGCAGAACGCAGCCGCCGCCCTGAGTCATGGAGCAGCGAAATTCGTCCAGGTTACCGGGAATGGGAACTTGCTGTGGTGTCCCGCCCTGCAGGGGAACCCGCAGGAGTGAGTATGGTCCGGGTGTTTGGTTGGGCGTTCCTGCCGCATAAAGCACGGCAGTACCCTCAGGGGTCAATTGAGGGAGGACTTCCCATCTTGTGGGATTTGCGACGATCGTTTCCGGCGTTCGCTTGTTGATATTTTGCCGAAAAAGATCCCAACTGCCGTTCCGGTTGGATTCGAAAATGACTGAGGTGCTGTCCGCGGTCCACGAGTGCGGAAAATTCATTCTTTCATCCAGAGTCAGGCGCTTGGCATTGCTGAAGCGGGGCGGCATGGATTGGTATTCCGCCACAAACACGGCGTGCTCTTCGGTCCGACGCAGCACCATCACCTCTTTCCCGCTCTCTGTGACGGTCATTCCGTAGATCTGTTCGCTTTCACTTGCAGGGCTGGCAAGACGCTGCATCTCGCCCCGGAAGGCGCCGGTCTTTGGGTCAGTTATCACGGTCCACAACTGATGTGAGTGTTGCGAACCTGGCTGGTCGTAACGGAGGAAAAGAAAACGCCCGTCCGCTGTGACAGCCGCGGATTCCACCCAAAGGTCCAGGGATTTTGACGTCACTTCTCCCGTTGTCACGTTCACCGATTCATACGTCCGCTTCACATACCGATCCAGCATAACGAAGCCTAAGTCCTGGCCGGTTTCGTAGTGACGGCGCTGAAATCCAAGATGAGTACCATTGGCAAGCCAAACCAAAACGGAGAACCTGTCCTCATTCCCGCCCTGGGTTACCAAGTGCGCATCTCCGCCATCCGAATCCATCACCCAAATGGCATCGCTATATCGTGTGAGAAACGCGATGTGAGTGCCATCGGGAGACGGAATGCCGAAGCGAGCCTCTGTTCGCAGTACCCGGCCCGGAGCGCCTGTAACGGACAGCAACCAGAGGGCGGGCTGGTTAGTCACGGAAGAGAAGCCGCTGGCAATCACTTTTGTGCCGTTGGGCAGCCACTCTAAATGATCAAAAATGAAGTGTTCCGGGCCCGCCAGCAGTACAGTTTCTCCGCTCTGCCCTGCTTTAAGAAAGACTCCGTCGACATTTGAGTAGACGGAAAACTTTCCGTCATGCGAGATAGCGGCGGCAGTGGCATGATTCTCGGGAACAAGGGTGGTGACCTGGTAAAAGGCGGTTTCCGACCCGCCGCCTAACTTCAGTCTCCAATAAAGCAGCCCTCCTGCGATGGCAATCAGAATCGCTGCTGAAATTTGCACCACTCGCCACTGTCTGCGGCGCTGCAGCGGACGTACCTCCCAAGCCGATGCGCTGGAAGGAGGACTCTCTAGCAGGGCCGCGACGGCCTCCGCGGTAGGTCGCTGAGCAGGATCTTTGGCCAGCATCCGTTCGATCAGAGCGTTCAGCTTTTCGGACAACGTCGGATTTAAGCTCGAAGGAGCCTGAGCCGGCGCCTCTGAGATCCTCCGCATCGTCTCGAAAAGCGATTCCACAGCAAAGGGGTGACGACCAGTCACGAGTTCGTACAGCACGAGCCCTAGAGAGAAGATGTCAGTCGCCCCCGTCAGCTTTTCTCCTTTGCACTGCTCTGGTGACATATAACGCAGAGTTCCCGCCGGAATCCCAGGGTGAGATGCCCATCGCTCGGCAGCGTGACTTTCGTCAAACCATCGCGCCAGCCCGAAATCCAACACCTTCACGTTGCCTGTGGAGCCGACGATGACGTTTTCCGGTTTAACGTCACGATGCATAATCCCCGACGCGTGTGCGGCCGCCAAAGCCTTGGCAATACCGTTACCGATGTGTGCAAGCTGATCCGCGGGCAGTGTGGAGCCGCGAAAGTTGCGCAGTGAATCGCCTTCCACTAGCTCCATCACAATGGCGAGAGTCAACTCCGTCCGAATCACTTCATAGATCGTCACGATGTTCGGATTGTTCAGGGAAGAAGCTGTTCGTGCTTCGCGGATGAACCGCTCCGCGGCGTCCGAAGCACCAACCGCGTCCGCGTTCAAGACCTTCACGGCGACGGCACGTTCCAGTTCTGTATCCTGGGCTGCGTACACATCACCCATGCCCCCACTGCCTAAGTGCTTAGTAATTACGAAGTGGCCGATCCGGTCGCCTTCACGAAAGCTCCTGGGGGTTGTCTTGGCGAATTGTTCCAGCAGGGCGAGCGCCTCTGCCTTAACTTCCGGGCTGACGTCGGCCGATTGGATTGAGGCAATTCTTTGAGCGGCGGGCAGCTCCACTGCTGAATCGGCCAAATCCCAGGCATTTCTCCACTGTTCCTCGGTAAGTCCTTTTCCGCGGCTTCGCGCTTTTAAGGGTTCCACTCGTTCTGCATCCAGTGTCGGGCAAACTGCCAGTGACGATGCACCGTCACCGTCGCACAGCCAAGTTGTGCGGCGATCTCTTCCGCCGTGCGTCCTTCAAAAACCTTTCGTTCGACCACTGTCCGAAGAATGGGCCTGATGGCCGCCAGCCGCGCCAGGACATCCTCCACTTCAACGACACTGTCGCGGTCGTCAACCAGCAGATCGTCCCAAAGCTCCACCTTCTTTGCCTTGCTGGACAAGGGACGTGCATGGTGAATCAGGAGCCGCCTCATAATTTGACCCGCCAGAGCGAAAAAGGCGCCCTTATCGTTCTGCGGCCCGGAACCAGACGCTTCCAAGGCTTTAATCTTAATCAGTTGAAGATACAGTTCATTGACCAAAAGAGTGGGCTGCCAACTGTGATCCTGACGCTCTTTTCTCAAGTGGCCAGCGGCCAACCGTTTCAATTCGGGATAAAAAATCTCAACCAGCTGAGCCCCGGCAAGGTGGTTTCCAGCGCGGAATGCCGTCATAAGGGAAGCGATGTTTTCCGGCAACGCTTGAACCGACACAGTCGCATAAGTATATCAAGCACCACCTCCAATACCTGGATTTAGCAACCTTCAGAATGTGTGGGGACGGACTTGCAAGTCCAATCTGGGAAGGGGTATTTCAATGTGCTCTTCGCGGAACCGCTTCAACACCCGAATGAGGATGTCGCTCTTCATTGAGGAGAGTTCGTCCGCCTGTTTTAGAGTCCACACACGGAGCATGAAAGTGATTGAGTATGGGCCCAACTCGGAAAGAACCGATTCTGCAGGAGGATCTGTCAAAACATCCCGGTGGTGAGCTATATCCAATAAGATGCGGAAGACGCTGTCGGGATCGGTCCCATAGGCAACCGGCACCGGCAAGGAGACCAGAATCTTCGGATCACTTACATTCCAATTAAGGATCTGCTTAGTTACCAAGTCTGAATTGGGAACAATGAGTATGGCGTTCGCATACGTCTGAATCCAGGAGCTTCGAATGCCCACCCGGACGACCGTACCACTCTTCTCTCCGAATTCGATTCGGTCTCCCAGCCGCAACGGTTGCTCAGCCAGGAGAACAACGCCCGCCACGAAGTTGCTGACAAGCGGCTGTAGCCCGAACCCGGCACCAACACCTAAGCTACCCGCTATTACGGCGAGCGTGCCTAAATTGATTCGTTCCACCTGCACGCCGACAAGAATGCCTGCTATGTAAATCAGCGCCGATACCGACCGTGTAATCAGGTAGGCGCGATGCTGATCAAGTTGCGGATATTGGTGGAAAACCGTTCTGAGAGCGTTTTTTGTGAGGCGGGAAATAACCGTCAGAAGAAAAAGGAATAAAGCAGTCTTGATCAGAAAGAACACTCGGACGGGTTGTCCACCAACGCGAAACAGAGTCGTCGTGAGGAAAGCGAGAAGGTCCTCGTTTGCAAAGTCACGGACAGCGGAGAGTTCCTTCCGTTGCCACAAAGCGCCGATCAAGATGGTGCCAAGTAGGGCACCGAATGTTAGAGCGTAAATCTTCTTGGTTAATGAGATCCGCAACAACTTTCCTTTTTGGAACAGCCTAATTCTTCAGACTTTGCCTAATTGTTCTTTGAGCTGCCACTCACACCTAAAGGGGCTCGCGACTGAATCAAACTGATCACAACGCCCGAAAAAGCTGCCTTGATAGCACAAACGCTGAAAACTGTTTCTATGCGCTGATCAGTTCCTGCCTTCCGCTCTCCCCTATCAAGGCGAGATGAATCGCAATAAAAAGCAGGTTCCCATTCAGGGATTCGTGCTCTAAGGAGACTTATGATGATTTCTTCAGCACGATATTTCGCCCGACTGATTCTTTGGCCCGGTCTTGCTCTTGCCGCCGCTGGCAATTTGGTTTCAGCGACGTTCACTTACCAGGTTTCGGAAAGCCTCCCGTGTGTACGAACTTGTACTGGCACCATTGGGATTTCCGGCACCATCACGGTAGATCAATTGGGTATTCTAAGTTCCACCGATCTCATCGATTGGAGACTGTCCATTGGCAATTTCAGCAATACACCACTGGTTTTGGTTCCTTCGAATAGCACGTTTTCCTTGTTCGGAGATACGACGGTCACCGCGGCCACCACAGCATTACGCTTCGACCTCAATGAGACGGGCGATGGATTTTCGTTTTTCGGATTTCTGCCGGGCCGAGCAGGCCAGTGGTTGTATGGGAGCAACACCCCTACAGGTAGTCCCGTCGAATATATCAATTATCCCTTAAACGGTACTTCGGAAACTGGTCTTCAGACGTTGACTCTGCCTTCTTCATTTATCGCCCGGCCGTTTGGTAGCACGGAGGCTCCTGAGCCGGCCAGTATATTCATGTTGCTGGGCGGAGCGGCTGGTATCGGCGGTATGGCAATGCGTCGGCGCTCACTTCGCCAATTGGCTCGATACCCGATTACAAACCAATATGAACACCGGCATGAGTACTAATTCAGCAAGGACAGGAAAAGCAGTAAACAAGCAACCGATCAAGCACTCTGGGCCAGCTGGGCAATGGTTCTATTTGCTGGTTAGAGCATCCTCAATCGCGGTGGCCGACTAGGCCCCCTCGCTGCCTCGCGGGATGCGCTTAGCTACCGCAAATCGAGCGGTGGCGAGCTTGTGTAGTGTGGGGCAATCGGCGGCGCGAATGGCGATCCTTCTTCATCCTAGGTTTGCGCTAACGGCTATTCAAACGCGGATCTGTCAGACGTGCGTGTTTGCCAGATTTTCGACAAACCGGGGGACCGGATTGCACCAACATCAAGGCCAATATCCAGCCGCAAAATAGGCTTATTCGTTTGAGGGGTTCTGTTGCATTACGGAACAAAAGCAAACGGGACAATGGTTAAATGCCTCGGCGATGTACTCCTCGCAATCCCTTGTTTAGCCGTCGGCGGTTTGCC
>CAXSIG010000021.1:14238-19600 GCA_964237255.1 uncultured Bryobacteraceae bacterium | reverse complement strand
ATCCACCTGGATCTCATTTGCGGCTGGGGTTCTGCTCCTGGCCGGCTTCGCTCGCATCCGTCCCCGAAAGTCTGAGTAAACGGTCGGGCGCTCTTGGACTCCAAATTGCCGTTGGAGCGCCCATGCGATATCAAGTAACGTTCAAGAAGCGCTTCAATCAGGAAGGCGAAGGCTCGGATTCGCCTCAGGTCCTGCTGAACCTTCCGGAAGGTGTGATCGAGGAAGCATCCGTTGTCGAGCAAATCGAGCCCGACAGTGTTCACTCCGGAGAGCGCATTGAAGAAGACGACGACTTTCTCCCGTTCGGCAGTGAAATTTGGGAATTTGTTGTCGCCCAAAACCGCGAAGATGAATTTAAAACTGCGCTGGAACAATCTGGCGTGGTTCTTGAGTACGACGTGATTGACGACGACGAAGACGAGATCGACGATGATGGCTCGTCCGCGATGTAACCGGCTCCTATACTGAAGGCATGGCATTCAATCTGGTGGTGAACTATCGTCCGCGAGGCGATCAGGTCACCGCCATTGAAGAGCTTACCCGCGGGATTCGCGATGGCGAGCAGCACCAAACGCTGCTGGGCGTAACCGGCTCTGGCAAGACGTTCACTATGGCCAAGCTTATCGAAGCTATGGGCCGTCCAGCTTTAGTCTTGGCTCACAACAAAACTCTTGCGGCGCAACTCTATGCGGAGTTCCGGTCCTTCTTCCCGGACAACGCCGTGGAGTATTTCGTCAGCTATTACGATTACTACCAGCCCGAAGCATACATTCCTTCGAGCGACGTTTATATCGAAAAAGAAGCGACCATTAACGACGAGCTGGATAAGCTTCGGCTCGCAGCCACGCGCTCCCTCTTCGAACGCCGCGATTGCGTGATCGTGGCGAGTGTTAGTTGTATTTACGGTCTTGGTTCGCCAGACGCTTACTACGGCATGCTTCTAATGCTGGAGAAAGGTCAGAAGATCACTCGCAAGCAGATTACTTCGAAACTTGTCGAGATCCTTTATGACCGCAGTGAGTCCGATTTCCGTCGCGGCACCTTTCGCGTTCGCGGCGATACGATCGAAATCTTTCCAACTTACGACGATTACGCGTATCGCATTGAACTCTGGGGTGATGAAGTGGAGTCGCTGCTCCAAGTGGATCCACTCCTCGGCCAAGTGCGTCAGACCTACGTGCGTCTTCCGATTTACCCGAAGACCCACTACGTTATGTCGCAACAGACGAAAGAAAAGGCGATGGAATCCATCCGCGCCGAACTGGAGGACTGGCGGCCGCAATTAGAAGCGCAGGGAAAACTAATTGAAGCGCAACGCCTGTATCAGCGCACTATGTTCGATCTTGAAATGATGCGCGAGATCGGCTATTGTCACGGCGTCGAAAACTACTCGCGCCATTTCTCCGGGAGGCTGCCGGGCGAAGCGCCGCCTACGCTGCTGGACTACCTGCCGAACGATTCGTTGCTTTTTATCGACGAAAGCCATCAAACGGTCCCGCAGCTTCATGGGATGTACCATGGCGACCGCGCGCGCAAGGAGATGCTCGTCTCGCACGGCTTCCGGCTCCCTAGCGCGATGGACAATCGCCCATTGACGTTTGAGGAATTTGAGCACCGGGTTAATCAGATTGTCTATGTGTCAGCCACGCCAGGCCCGTATGAATTAACGAAGTCGGCGGGCGTCGTCGTGGAGCAGATTATCCGCCCTACCGGCTTGATAGACCCCGAAATTGAAGTCCGTCCCATTAAGGGTCAGGTAGACAACCTTCTTGGGGAAATTCGTAAACGCGTCGAGCTGGATCAACGGGTGTTGGTCACGGTTCTCACCAAGCGAATGGCGGAGGACTTAGCCGAGTACTACTCCGAAGTTGGTGTGAAGTGCAATTATCTTCACTCGGAAGTCAGCACGCTCGACCGAATCAAGATACTTCGCGATCTGCGCCGCGGCGAGTTCGATGTTCTTATCGGTATCAATTTACTTCGCGAAGGCTTGGATCTTCCGGAAGTCTCGCTGGTGGCAATCCTGGATGCCGACAAAGAAGGCTTTTTGCGTTCCAGCGGTTCGCTGATCCAGACAATGGGGCGGGCTGCGCGCCACCTAGAAGGGCGCGCGATACTCTATGCCGACGTCATGACAGACAGCATGAAACGAGCGATGGGAGAAACCAACCGCCGCCGCACGGTGCAGATGGAATACAACGAGCGGCATAATATTACGCCGCAATCTGTGATCCGGCCCATTGATTCCGCGCTCATCGCGATCGCAGAGGGGGATTACATTACCGTTCCCACCGAGCCGGAACCGGACGAGACGCAGTTTAGCCCGGCAGAGCGTGAACAGTTCATTACGGAGTTAGAAGTCAAGATGCGGGAAGCCGCCAAGAAGTTCGAGTTTGAGAAAGCCGCGCAAATTCGCGATAGGATCAAGCTGTTGCGAACCAAAGACGTGGCGGGCATCGGGATTCCCGCAACGGTGAATTGACGCGCGTTTGGGGGTTGGCCGGCGCCGGCGCGGTAAGCCGAAGCTTTATCGGGCGAATTCCAAAACTTCCGCGCGTATTAGGTCCGGTATATTCCACGTCGTTTCGCTTGGCGTCGCGCATTTCAAATACGTTGCGGGCGGGTCATCCGGTTCGCGATTTTGCTGAACTTCAAGAAGCGAACGTGATTCTCTTGTCCGTTCCTGGGGAGCCGGCTGGCTCCCTGCTCGATTTCAGCGCACTAAATTGGAAAGAAAAGACGGTTTTGGTTTGCGACAGCGCCGCCGATTTCGGTTTGATTCGAGCGCTCCGGGCTCACGGCGTGTCCCAAGCGACGTTAAGCCCGGTTCCCGGCTTTATTAACCTTTTTTCTGTGACAGGTGATCGCATCGCGGTACGTGAAGGAAAGTCGTTGGTGAAATCCTTGCATGGAACCGCCATTGAAGTTCCCGAAGAACGTCTCAATTTGTTCGAAGCGGCGCTTACTTTATCTACAAGTCTTTTCACCCCTATGCTGGATATCGCGGCCGACTGTCTACGGCAATCCGGCATGACACAGACGGAAGCCGCTAAATGGACCGCTACCTTGTTCCAACAGACCATCCGAGGATACAGGCACGCCGGACGGAAAAGTTGGTCGGGGCCCGTGGCCTTGGCCGATAGTAATTCGTTGAAAGACCAGGAGAGCGCGCTGAAAACACTCAGTCCGCTAGCCGCCAGTCTCTTCCACAACGCGGTTCGGTACAGCTTTGATTTATATCAGACTTTCCCCGAATTAACCCGATATAACCGGGAGCGCTGGCGCACCTTCAGCAAACAGTCGGATTCCCGCGATTCCGGACGCCCCCGCGCGCAAGCAGAAGGGAGCGTTGGCGCCGGTAACACCGCCGAGCGCAAGGATTGGTAAACCCGATGAGTGCGCCGCCTGATTCAGAATACGCAAGCCGAGTGGTTCACCCAATTTCGAAGGCGTTGCGAAGATAGGTCCCAACACGCAGAAGTCCGCTCCCTCGGCTTCCGCGCGAAGGACATCCTGGACGGAGTGGCAAGAGACGGCGATTAAAAATCCAGGCGGAGCAAGATAACGCAACCGGCCGGGAGGAAGCGAGTGCGCCGGCAAATGGACGCCGTCCGCACCGCTCGCTAGCGCAACATCCATCCGGTCGTTAACGAGGATCTTGGACCGGTTTCGATCCAGGGAACCGATAAAGGCCAACAACTCGCGGGCGCCCATGTCTTTTTCACGAATTTGGATACGTTCGATTCCACGAGCAATGGCGCCTTCGACGCTTTCTCGCAACGGCGCGGTACGCCGGTCGGTAATGAAATAGCGAATCACTTTCCGAAGAGTGTAGCCATATGTGAATTCGCCGGCTGATCGATAACCGACTTCGGCGTTCCCGCTTGGACGATTCGCCCGCTCTCGTAACAGAGCATCCGCTCTCCGAGTGTCAGAGCTTCTTCCACGTCATGAGTAACCAGAAGAATCGGGAGCTTGTAGTCGCTTTGCACTTGCCGCACGACGTCATACAGCTCCGCGCGAAGCAATGCGTCCAGACCGCGACTCGGTTCGTCAAGCAGGAGCATGCCGGGGTTCGCGATCAGCGCACGGGCGATCGAGCAGCGTTGTCCTTGACCTCCCGAGATCTGATTTGGATATTTGTCCGCAACGTCAGTAATTCGAAATCGTCGCAGCAAATCGTCCACGTCAGTTTGGGCAGCCGCGAACGCAACATTTTGACGCACAGTCATGTGAGGAAACAGAGCATGGTCCTGAAACACGTACCCGCAGCTTCGCAACTGCGGACGCACGTTCGTTTCACCTTTGCCTTCGAACAGTGTGCGGCCATTCAACCGAATGCATCCGTCATCCGGCTTGGCAAATCCGGCAACACACTCCAGCGTCAGCGTCTTACCGGCCCCGCTCGCACCGAACAACACCGTTACGCCAACCGCAGCTTCAAAATCTACGGACAGTGTGAAGCCTGGCAACTCTTTCTGAATGGATGCCTGAATCAACGGCGCTCCAACCGATTTGCGGCGTACACAATAATCATCGTCAGCGCGGAAATCACCAGCACCAAACTGCGAGCGACCAAGGTGTTCCCGCTTTCGACGGCATCGTAGATTGCGACGGACGCCGTTTGGGTGCGCCCTGGAATGTCTCCGGCAATCATCAGTGTGGTCCCGAAATCGCCGAGAGACCGGGCGAACGCCAACACGGTAGCGGCCAGAATCGACCGTCGAGCCAGCGGTGCGGTGACACGCCAGAACAGTCGCCATTCGGAAGCGCCTAACGATCTGGCGGCACGCTCATATGCCCGAGGAACGGACTCCAACGCGGCACGTACCGATTTCACCAATAACGGAATCGCATGAACGGTGGACGCGATAACCGCCGCCTGCCAAGTAAAAACCAGCGGTCCTCCGAACAAAGTCTGGTACAGCTTGCCAATGGGACCGGCATTTCCGAGCACCACTAATAGGTAGTAGCCCAATACGGTGGGCGGCAGCACCAGCGGAAGAGTGATTGCCGCGTCCAACACTTCACGTCCGCGAAAATTATAGTTAGCCAGAAGGTAGGCCAACGGAAGTCCGGCCACCAGAGAGACGCCCGTCGCGAGCGCGGCAACCCACAAGCTCAGCGTCAGCGGCGACCAATCAATCGGCACACTTTACCATAACGTTATGCTGCGTTTCGAACTCGGCGATATCACCCGCATTCCGGTGGACGCCATTGTAAATGCAGCCAATGCGTCCCTGAAAGGCGGAGGCGGGGTAGATGGCGCGATTCATCGCGCGGGCGGTCCGACGCTGATGGAAGAGCTTCGGCACCATGGCCGGTGTCCAACAGGAAGTGCAGTGGTCACAGGCGCGGGACG
>CAXSIG010000021.1:13505-14228 GCA_964237255.1 uncultured Bryobacteraceae bacterium | reverse complement strand
AAAGTACGTCTTTCACGCAGTTGGTCCGCGGTATCGGGACGGCAAACATGGTGAACCCGACCTGCTCCGGAGTTGTTATCGCAAGTGCTTCGAACTAGCCGTGGAGCATGGTGTAACGCGAATCAGCTTCCCGGCAATCAGCACCGGCGTTTATCGGTATCCAATCGCAGATGCCGCGAAAATCGCCGTGGACGAAGCCCGGAACTGGTCCAGGCTCGACATCTTGTACGTCCTCTTCAGCGAGGAAGCACTGCGCATCTTCACCCGAGCAGATGTCCCATCCGGTCTCGCTTCGTTTCCAGGTACGCCTGCCGGCTAGCGACTGCCTTCACGAGCGCCGGCACGCGTTCCACTACCCGAACTCCCGCCGCTTCCATCGCCTGCACCTTGTCCGGGTTATTCGACATAAACCGGATTTCAGTCACTCCGAAGTCTTGAAGAATTAGACCGGGTAGTATATAGCTCCGGAGATCGGATTCGAACCCTAACTGTTCGTTTGCCTCGATAGTGTCGAGCCCCTGGTCCTGCAACTCATAGGCGCGCAGCTTGTTCATGAGTCCGATACCGCGGCCTTCCTGTGCTTCATAGATCAGCAAGCCGCGCCCGTCTTGGGCGATGGTCTCAAGCGCCAACTCCAATTGCGCACGGCAGTCGCACCGGAGACTGTGGAACACATCGCCGGTCAGGCATTGGGAGTGAATACGTACCAAAGGAGGCTCGCCG
>CAXSIG010000021.1:2560-13495 GCA_964237255.1 uncultured Bryobacteraceae bacterium | reverse complement strand
GGAAAGGTCGCCCATCTTCAGGGCAACCGCTTCCTCCACCTTTCCCTCGGCCTCGCGCTCGAAGCCATAAATGCGAAAGTGGCCCCAAGCGGTGGGGAAATCCGCCTCCGCAATTCGTTTGAACATTGATAATGAATGACTTAGCTCTATTATAATGGCTGCGGGTGGAACGATACCTTATCACGCTGCTGGTGAAACTGGGTGTCGTAGCGTCCATCGCGGCCTTTGTTATCCGTTATCAGCCGTTGCGCCGGACCCTTTTGCGGGAGGATCGCACGCCGGAAGAACGCCTTCGCCTTTCCGGTTGGTTCTCCGCAATATTCGGGGCGGGCGTCGCAATCCGTGTATTGGTCCGCTCCTATGATGCCGTCGATCTGGGTCTTGAAGGCAGCATGCTGGCGGGCGTTGTCGGCGGGTACGTCACAGGAATGTTGGCGGGTATCGCAATCTCCATTCCCGCCATGCTCAACCATGAATATTTGAGCCTGCCTCTCTTCGCGGCAATCGGCATTCTTGGCGGTTTGGTACGCGATTTAGCAACGGATAAGGAAGACATTTGGCGCTTCTCTCCCCTCTTCGACCTCAACCTGATCCGCGCTCTCACCAAGGGTCATAACTACCGCCGCGCATTGGTCCACATCGTTTTCGTCGGTGCGATTCTTGCGGCGGAGTTCTTGCGTCAAACGCTGGGCGACATCTTTCCGGGCCGGCTCTTTTCGGTAGACGACACGTGGCACGACCCCGGATTTCTGGGATCTCTCGCGGTCTACGTGACCACTTTCTTTGCCGTCGCGCTGCCGCTAAAAGTCTGGAACGGCACCCGCACAGAGGTGAAACTGGAAGAGCAGGAGCGGCTTCTCATGCAGGCCCGTCTGGAAGCGCTGACCAGCCAGATCAATCCACATTTTCTGTTTAACACTCTGAACTCGGTTTCCGCGCTGATCAGGACAAATCCCCAGGAAGCGCGCGGAGTGGTGCTTAAGCTTTCACGAATTCTGAGGCGTCGCCTTCGGCAAAACGACGCGTTTGCTTCCCTGCGCGACGAGTTGGCGTTTATCAACGACTATCTCTCTATCGAAATGACGCGTTTCGGTGAGAAACTTCGCTTTGTGAAGAGCATCGACCCCAATACATTGGATATGCTTGTCCCGAGCATGCTCTTGCAACCCCTTGTAGAGAACTCAATTAAGCACGGTCTCGCCAGCAAAATAGAGGGTGGCGTAATTACCATCGAGACGCATAAGCTGGACCGTTGCGTGCAGATGGTTGTGGAAGACGATGGCGTGGGTATTCCCGAAGAGAAGCTTGCTACCTTGCTTTCCGAGGGTATTGGTGTCAGCAATGTGGCAGAGCGCCTGAAAGTTTTATTCGGAAACGACTACAAAATGGGAATTGATAGCCGCACGGGACGAGGTACGCGCATCTCAATAGAAGTGCCGCAACCCTCGTTCGCAACAATTGCGTAATTCATGCCGGTTCTAGAAGCGGCGCACGCCGTAAAACTCCCGCCATCCTTACCGAAGCGCACGCGTCAGGTGTACGATGCCCTTTCCGAGCTGTACCCGCTGTCCACGATGCTCTTCCACTCCGCGGCACATCGGCGGGCGCACCAGATGTCGGGGATCCGGGACGGCATGCGCGTCCTGGAAGTAGCGACCGGCTCGGGTGAAATGTTCCGAAGACTGGTGCGTTCAAACCGCATGGGCCAAACGGTTGGCGTGGACCTATCTCCCAAAATGGCAGCGCGCACGCAGAGAGTTACACGACGCAGGTTCCCGTCCAGCCAAGCGGATTACCAGGCAGTGGATGCGCGCGCAATGCCCTTTCGGGATGAATCGTTCGATGCTGTAGTGTGTTGCTACCTTCTCGAACTATTGCCGTGCGAGGACATTGAGAGCACAGTACGGGAGTTTCGCCGGGTGCTCCGGCCGGGCGGAAAGCTGACTTTGATTCTTATTGGCCAGCACGCGTCGTTCTTTAATTCGATGTACCAGGTATGTACCAGAGTCGCGCCGGCCTTTTGGGGCAGGCAGGTGGAAGAGCGGCTTCCGGCGATTATCGAGGCCCAGAATTTTCGTATTATTCGGGACGAAAAAGTGCGTCAGATCTTTTACCCGTCGCGAATCCTACTCGCGGCGAAGTAGACTATTCACATGTCAGATACAACAAAGAAGTGCGCACATCCGGCCTGCTCCTGCACGGTGACGGACAAGAAATACTGCAGCACCTACTGCCAGGATGCCGGTAGCGATGAGGTGGAGATCTCCTGCGATTGCGGCCACACCGGCTGCGGCCTAAGTTAGTCTTTCTCTAGCTCATCGCCACACGCGTACCGCCCGTCAAGTCTTCGAAGCTCTGCGGGGCGCTATAGAACAGGATGCGCTGGCAACTTTCGCACGTCATGATCTTCTCGCCTCGCTTTAGCTCCTGCATAAATTGGGGACGTAAGGCGACGTGGCATTTGGAACAACGTCCTTCCACCGCTTCGGCGATAGCCACGCCGCCTCGACCTTTACGAATGCGCTCGTAAAGTGCGAGAACCGACTTTTCCACGGAGTCGGTCAGCTTCTTCCGTTCCAGCATAAGTTCCGAGACAGCCGACTGATCTTTCGCGGTTTGCTCGCGCGCCAGAGACTTCTCCGCTTCCACTTGTTTCTTCTCTTCTTTTAGCGACACTTCCGCCGTCTTCACGTTTCGCTCCAGCGGTTCGGAAGCGCCCATCAGTTCCAGAATGCGGTCTTCGCTCTTACGAATTTCGCCCTCGCAGAACGCAATTTCATTTTGAAAGGCGCGGTAAATATCATTTGTCTTCGCGGTCAGCATCTGGTCGCGCAGCTTTGAGATTTTGCCTTCGTTCGCCTGGATGTCGCCCTCGGTTTTCTTACGCGTAATCTGGTTGGCGGTAAGCGCGGCTTGGTCGGCTTTCAGCTTCTGTTCACCGCCCAGAAGTTTTTTTTCTATTTCCGCGACGTGCTTGGGAAGCGTCGCAATCTCTCTGTTCAACTCCGCGACGCGATTGTCCAATTCTTGCAGTCGAACCACCACCTCAAGATCTTGAACCATGTAATTTCAGACTATCATCTAAGCGCGGGCCGGGGCCGTAATCGTCGCAGAATGGGACCCGCAATCGCGGCCTGCGCCGTTTCCAATTCTTCCACGCCGAGTAGTAGACAAGCCGCGTAGAACGAAGCAGCGCCTAGCGTGATTGAGACGGTCAGATTCAGCAACAAGCCAAACAGGTGCGCTCCCGCGATGGCGCGAATCCAGTAATCGGACGAAAAGCATACCCCCGCCAGAAGAGCGGAAGCCGCCGCGATCTTCCCAAATGTTCGGAGCAGCGTGGGCCCTTTCACGCCACCAATACGTCCCCGAATCAGCATGAGAAGCAAGAAGAAATTAAAGAGAGCAACCGAAGATGTGGCAAGAGCCAGACCACGGTGACCCAGATGAAACAACCGGATCATGGTGGACGCGACAAGAAAGTTTACGACGATCGAGACCGTGCTGACCATCATGGGCGTTCGCGCATCGTTCAGCGCGTAAAAAGCCGGCGCGAGCACCTTCACTGCCGCATATCCCGTCAATCCAACCGCGTAACAGGACAGCGCCGTAGCTACCTGATGCGTGGCAAATGGTTTGAACTCACCGTGCTGATAAATTAGCGCGATCATGGCGTCTCCGAGTATCGCCAGTCCCACTGCGGACGGAATCGTCAGGAGCATTACCAGAGACAAAGCGTGCGACAGAGTCTCGCGAAACCCCGGCATATCGTCGGCTGCCGCGTTGCGCGAAATGGCGGGTAGAGAAGCGGTGGCAATCGCCACGCCGAACAGCCCCAGCGGAAGTTGCATGAACCGGAAGGCATACCCCAACCAACTGACCGGGCCATTCATCACGTGACCTGACGCATCGGTGATGCCGGTGGCAAAATTCGTATTGATTAGGTTGTTAATCTGGACCGAAGCGTTTCCCAGAATCGCCGGGCCCATCAGTCGCAGCACGTTTCGGAATCCAGGATGGTTCCATTGGATCGCCGGCCAGAACCGAAAACCCGCTCGGATTAACGCAGGCACCTGAAACAACAATTGCAAGAGGCCACCAAAAACAACTCCGTACGCCATTCCTTCAATCTTCGAAATGTGGAGTACCGGTCCGAGCCACCGGCCCGCAAGCAAGCCAAACGTGACCGACCCCACGTTAAACCAGACAGAAGAGAGCGCCGGGACGCCGAACTGTTTACAGGCGTTGAGTACGCCCATCGCTTGGGCCGCCAACGCGACCAACAAGAGAAACGGGAACATAATGCGCGTGAGCCGCACCGCCAGTTCGAACTTGCCTGGAATTTTGTGAAAACTTGACGCGAACAACTCTACAAGTTGCGGGCTGAACAGCATTCCCAACAAGCTGAAGACGCCGACGATGAGCAGGATTGCGGTCGCAACCAAGTTGTACAACTCGCGCGCTTCGTCCTTTCCTTTCGTGGTCAGATACTTGGTGAACGTAGGGACAAATGCCGAAGAAAGGGCGCCCTCCGCAAAGAGATCGCGGGTCAAGTTAGGAATGCGGAAGCCGATGTCGAATGCATCCTTGGCTTGCCCCGCCCCGAACAGCGTGCTCATGACGCTTTCACGCACCAGGCCGGTAATGCGGCTCAAGAAAATAGCGGCGGACGTAATTCCGGCGGACCGCGCCAGACCGGCACTGGGTTTTGCTTCAGCCGAGGGCACTTAATCCACCTTGCGTACTTCCACCTGGGCGTACAATTTGCGCGCGTCTTCCAAACTGGCGAAGCGCATGCCGGGAAGCGCAGCCGAGGCTGATCCGGCCGCTACTCCCCAACGTAGCGCTTCACGGTAGTCGTTCCTGGTTTCCATGGACCAAAGAAACGCCGCCACCAACGCGTCGCCCGCGCCTATTGGGCTAAGAGCATGAATATGCGGTGGGATCACCTCCGACATTTCGCCGTGAAACGAAGCCACCACGCCTTTGCTCCCAAGCGAAAGGATTACCGACTCCGCGCCCAACCGGACGAACTGTTCCGCGGCGCTTAAGGTTTGCGTCCGAGTCAGCAATGCCGCGTTCAGCAGCCGTTCCGCCTCCGCTTGATTCGGTTTGGCCACCGTGGGTTTTGCCTCAAGTCCCAGGCGTAATGCTTCGCCGTCTGTATCGAGCAGCGTCTTAACTCCCTTCCCGTGCGCGAACTCGATCAGGCTTGCATAAAAATCGTCCGGCACTCCCGGCGGCAGACTTCCGCAGAGCATCAACCAATTCACGCCGTCTAACCGCGCCCGCACCGCTCGATCCAGCTTCGCGACTTCCGCTTTGTCGAGCGTGGGTCCGGGATCGTTCAACTTCATGGTCAAGCCGTGCCGATCAATAAGCGTCAGATTCGTGCGCACCTTATTGCGGATTCGAACGATGACGACGGGGAAACCCGAGTCCTTCAGGAACTCTTCGAAGCGCAAGCCGGTAGCGCCACCCGCCGGTAAGACGGCCAGCGTCTTGCCCCCGAACGAGTGAATTACCGTGGCGGCGTTAATCCCGCGACCGCCGGGCGTGTCCTTGCTGGACAGAATGTAAGCGCGGTCTTCAAACGCGAGACGGTCGACGTTGATAGTTCGGTCAATGGCGGGATTGACCGTCAGCGTTACGATCACAAGCTTTCATGTTGGCACATCCTGTTACGCTGGACCATGCGTACGCAGGCCGATGGGAAAGCTTACTTCGCCCTGGTGTGCGTTTGTATTTTCTGGGGTACTACATATCTTGGGATCCGGATTGCGCTTGAGAGTTTCCCTCCGGCGATCCTGGTCGTTGCGCGTTTCACGCTCTCCGGCGCGATCCTGTTGGGGTTCATTCTGGCGCGCGGGTCCAAGCTGCCGCACGGTCGCGAACTGTGGCAAACGGCGTTGCTTGGATTGTTAATTCTGGGCATCGGGAACGGCAGTTTGTCCTGGACAGAGCAACTGATTCCGAGCGGTCTGGCGAGTCTCTTCGTTACGCTGTCTCCCTTCTGGATGGTCGGCCTGGAAGCGGCTATGCCGGGTGGTACGCGCCTTCACTGGCCATCGATCATCGGGATGGTCATCGGCTTCGCGGGAACAGCCCTTCTTGTGACACCCGACCTGCACAGCACAGCGCAAAATCATAATTTGCTGATCGGATTTCTGATTTGCCAGTTGGGCGTTTTCGCGTGGTGCTTCGGCTCCGTTCTTCAGAAACATCGGCATTTCCAAACGAACCCGATCGTAACCGGTAGCCTTCAGCAACTGGCTGCTGGGATTGGATTCATCCCGATTGCCGCGGCGCTTCCCGAGCACCATGTTGTGTGGAACGCGAAAGGCATCGGCGCAATCGTTTATCTTGCAATGTTCGGATCGATTGTCGGCTACACGGCTTATATCTATGCATTGGACAAGCTGCCGGTATCGCTATTTTCGATTTATCCCTACATTAACGCCGTGGTTGCCGTTCTGCTAGGCTGGCTTGTCTATAGCGAGCCGCTCGGATGGCGGGAACTCATCGCGATGGGCACGATCTTCGCGGGCGTCGCGATTGTGAAGTCAAATTCCCATCGCGTCGGTCAAGCCGCGAGCACGGTCCCGGCTGACGTCGAGCTCCGCGCCCGATGACAGTTTTACCTTCCAGGTTCCACTGAACCAGGGGAGCAGTTCGCGAACATGCTCCATGTTGACCAGCGTGGCGCGGCTAATGCGCCGGAACCCAGTCTCAGCCAGCACCTGCTCGAGTTCGGAAACGGTCTTCTCCACCAGAAATTTTTCCTTCGCGGTGTGAGCGAACACCAGCTTGTCTTCTATGGTGAGGTGAAGAATTTCGGTCAGCGGTAAAACGATGAACCGCTTGCCTCGTTTCGCCGCGATCTTCGTCGGTGGAGCGCCGCGTTCTTTTTCAATCAACGACAGCACGTCGCGCATGGCATCGCGGTGCTCCGACACACCCGAATGCAGTACCGCGTGAATTCGCTCCACTGTTTGTTTCACGCGCTGCGGCTGGACCGGTTTCAGGATGTAATCGAGCGCATTGGCTTCAAAGGCTTTCACGGCGAACTCGTCGAAAGCCGTTGCGAACACAACCAGCGGCGAGCTGTTCATGTTTCGTACGACATCGAACCCGCTCATAACAGGCATTTCGATGTCGAGAAAAACCACGTCAGGCGCTAGTTCTTCGATCATCTCTAGGGCCTCGGGTCCGTTTGCCGCGCCGCCAACGACCTCGACCGATGGTTCCGCGTTGAGAAGACGCTGTAAATTAGCGCGGGCGAGCGCTTCATCGTCGACAATCAGGACTCGAATCATGCGGGGATCAGAAGACTGACGCGCACCTGTCCCGGCTCGTCCGTCTTTACCTCCACCGAACCTGAGCGCAGCGCCATGCGTTGGCGAACAATTGAGAGTGCGTGACCATCGCGGAAGAAGTCGGCCTTCTGAGCAGCGGCATCCGCGGGATTAACCACGTCCACCGAATACGTTTTGCCGTCTTGATGGACGGACACATTCACCTCACCGCCTTCGATGCGCTGTGAGATACCGTGTTTGATTGCGTTCTCGATCAAAGGCTGCAGGCTCAGCCCCGGTACATGGACGTTGTTGAATTGGCCTTGAGGCATCTTGATTCGCAGGCGGTCTGAGAACCGCGCTTTCTCCAGCGTCAGATAGTTCTCGATAAACGCGAGCTCCTGCGTCAGCGTGACTTGTTCATCTCGCGAACAAGCGAGGCTGTACCGAAACATATCGGCGAGCCGACCGACCATCTCTTGAGCCGCTTCGGGATTGATCGCGATGAGCGCGGAAAGCGTGTTGAGCGTATTAAAGAAGAAATGCGGGTTGATTTGCGCCTGAAGAGCTAGGGCTTGCGCGCGAGCGGCGGCTTCGGAGAGCGTGCGCAGCCGCATCTCCTTCTCATGCATAATCTGCTTCTGCATGGTCTTAAAGCTGCCAATCACCAGAGCCAGAATTGCGCCGATGACAGCTTCAACGGCCAGCATCAGACTGAAATGGTCGACACCCCAGAAGTGCAGTTCGTGAATAAAGCTGGTCAATCCGATGGCTATGGAAAACGCGAGCATCGCTCCCAGGGCGCCGATTAGGGGAGTAATCACGCGTTTCGTTCTATCGGGATAGTCGGCCAGCATAGGCCGCAGATAAGTCCAGGGCAGCGCGCAGCAGACGAAAAACGACGTGGAGAATACGCCGCCGGCGTAAGCGGAGTACAAGAGCGGCTTGGTCCAACCATGAGCCAACGAGTGATTGAACAGCCAGTTTAGCGAGAAGGCGACCGCCGCTGCAGCGATTGCGCCGGCCAGGAAAGCCCGCGACAGCACCTTCGGATACTCGCGAAGCGTCGGCGGTCGGTCTTCGCCCCAGAACATGGCAGCCATGGTCCGATTGTCCGCTTGTCGCCGACCGCCGTCAGTAATTTACTGACGATCCGTCGAATTTACAGCCCGACCGTTTCATAGAAGGCGTTGAGTCGATACCGGCGCGACCTGTTGGCGGGATCGGTGATTTCCAGGAACCCCGCCTCCACCCAGCGTTGACAAAGCAAGGCAGCGGTCCGGGATTGGTACCCGAATAACTTGCCGATGTCTTTGGCGGTGATCTCTCGAGACTTCGCAAACAGCGAGAGGGCTTTTCGTTGCTTTGAATCCAGATTGCGAAGAAGGGCAGCCCGATCTTTGGCGCCCCGGTTCGCCTCTCGCATAAACTCGCCGCGGGCTTTTTCAAACGAAGCCGCCATTCCCTCGATGAAGTAGGCAACCCAATGAGTGATGTCGGCTTGGGCGCGACCAAGGTAGTAGTTGTGTGAAGGGCCGACGGTCAAAGCTTCGTAGTAGGCAGTGAGATCGCGCGCGTAATATTCCTCCAGAGCGTAGATGCCTTTCAGATCGTAATTTCCGGAATGAAGAATCAGCGTCGCGAGCAAGCGCGCGGTTCTACCATTGCCGTCGTAATAAGGGTGGATGGTGGCGTATTGGTAATGCGCGATGCCCGCTTTGAGAGGCACCGGCAGAACATCGTTCTCGTTAATCCAAGCCGTGAGTTGGAGCATTAAGGTGGAGACATCTTTTGCCTCTGGGGGAAGGTAAACGATTTTCTGCGACCGGAAATCGCGAATCACGTTTTGTCCGTCGCGATAGACGGTGGGTTTTGTGCGCGTTTTACCCGCGCCCATAACTAAGCTATGCAGTTTGCGCAGAGTGGTTTCGCAAAGACTTTCGCCGCTTCTTGCCATGCTCTCCACGGCATCCAGGGCAGCATAGTAACCCTTGACCTCATATTCGTCCCTCTCACGTCCGGGAAAGTGCAGGCCGCCGCCAATTACCTGGACTACCTGCTCCTCCGTGAGCAGGTTACCTTCGATCATGGTTGAATAGTGCGTCGAAAATAGGCGCGCCGTTTCCCGCAAATTGGCAAGGGCGCGGGGCGTGATCGGCAAATCGACGACGGCCTGCTTGACGGATTCGATGCGCATCAGGCTCGCTGCGATAGCCGGCGTGATGGTGAATTTGGGGTTAAAGCGATCTTCGGCTATGCAGATATTATACCGATAACATGCAGATAAACGCAAACTCAAGCGTGCGTTTTTATGCAGATAACGTGCTGATAATATGCCGTTAACTTGCGAGATGGCGGGCCAGAAATGGGATGCCATCTTTACCCGAAAACTCGTGCGGCATGTCGTATGTTTTCTGCTCAGCCATATTTGCCGCGCCGAACACTTCGTAGACGGCTTGCACGCGGCGGAAGCTTTCGAGACTGGCGGAAAGTGGAAAGATCTTGTCGCGTTGTCCCGCTTCGGAAAAGAACGCGCGCGGGGCGATCAGGCCGGCGACGTCGTACATTTCGGCCCAATTCAAGATTCCCGGCACGTAGTTATCGATGCAATGCGCGACGGACATAATGCTGTCGCGGAATGTATTGAGATAGCAGCTCACCATGGCAGCTTTCACGCGCGGTTCCAGCGCGGCTGAAAACAAAGACGCCGTGCCACCGCCCGAAATGCCCATAGTTCCGATGCGTTTCGCATCCAACTCCGGGCGCGTTTCGATCCAGTCAATGGTGCGCATGATGTCCCACACCCGCCAACCAAGAATCGTCTGTCCCAACAGCAATGCGGACCCGGCAGGCGGCTCACAGCCCTTTTGCGCCAAACCTCTCGACTTGTTTGCCGGATCGCGCCGCGCTCCGAATCCGAGAGGCTCAATCGCAACCGCAGCCATTCCGGCTTCCGCTACCTGCAGGGCGAAATCGTGCTCATAAGCGGGCTTATCGGTCCGGTCTTCTCCTTCGAGCCCGATGCCGACAATGTCGTCCACTCCGCGCCCATGACCTGGGATGCAAATTACGGAGGGAGCCGGCGTCTTCGCCGACTTGGAAAGGACAAGATAGGCAACCATCGACATTCCAGGACGGGTGGTATACACCACCTTTTCGCGGCGATATGTCGGAAATTCTCGAACTTCCAACGTCTGGGGCCGTAGCGGTACTTTGATGTCTGAGAAGCCTCCGAGCAACTCTAACAATTTCGCGTGAAGCTTCTTCTGCCACACCTCCGCCTGCTTGCGATTTTGCGCTTTGAACGTCAACTGCAAAGGCGCGTTAACGTAAAGCTGCTTTGTGTAAAGGACAGGATCAAACTCGTCCAACTTCACTTTGTCTTCGAAGCCGCCCAGCGGACCCGTATAGTTGGGAGCCGCCTTGGCTTGAAACGCCGCGCCCGTTGCGGCAAGTTTGGCTAACTGACGCCGTGTCATTCCATGTTCACGTTCATTACTTCGTCAAATGTGCCAGGGGGCAGCGTGATACCGCTTACCCGCAGCCGCTCCAGTAGTTTCGGCGTCGCACCGGTGCCTCGGAAGCGGCCCATCACCTTGCCCGCCTCGGTCAACCCGGTGCGTTCGAAAATAAAGATGTC
>CAXSIG010000021.1:0-2550 GCA_964237255.1 uncultured Bryobacteraceae bacterium | reverse complement strand
AATTCCACGTGGTCTTCATGGGAACCCAGCACTTCGGAGATCGCCATAATCTTACGGGAGCCGTCCTGCAAACGCGATACCTGCACCACCAGCTTAATCGCGCTCGCTAACTGCTGAAGAATGACGCGCGTTGGGATTTCCAGGTCCGCCATCATCACCATGGTTTCCAACCGTGAGAACGCGTCCTTCGGAGAATTCGCGTGAACCGTGCTCATGGATCCTTCAATACCGGTGTTCATGGCCTGCAACATGTCGAGCGCTTCAGCGCCGCGGCACTCGCCGACGATGATACGGTCAGGACGCATACGGAGCGACGTTCGAAGCAACTGTCTCTGATTGATGCCGCCCTCTTTGTTTAGGTTCGGCGGACGCGTTTCGAACTTTACGACATGCCGCTGCTGGAGCTGAAGTTCCGCAGTGTCTTCGATAGTGACAATGCGCTCGTCTTCCGGGATGAATCGCGAGAGCGCATTCAGCGTGGTGGTCTTACCGGAGCCTGTACCGCCGGAAATCAGGACCGTGGTCTTCGCCTGCACACAAGCCGCAAGGAACCGAAGCATGGACGGCATGATGGTTCGGTATTGGACCATCTCTTCCTGCGTAATGACGTGCCGTCCGAATCGACGAATCGAGACGCAGGGTCCATCGATCGCAAGAGGAGGAATGATCGCGTTGACACGGGAACCATCGGCAAGACGCGCATCGACAATCGGCTGTGCTTCATCGATGCGGCGGCCTACCTGCGAAACGATTTTCTCGATGATATGCAACAGGTGTGCGTCGTCTTTAAAGCGCACTTGCGTTTCGGAAAGCTTACCGCCACGCTCGATAAAAACTTTGTCGTAGCGGTTGACCAGGATGTCGGAGATGGATGGTTCTTTGAGAAGCGTCTCGAGTGGACCAAGACCAAGCACTTCGTCGAGGACTTCTTCGATAATGCGATTCTGCTCGATCGCAGTCATGGGGACTCGTTCGTCTTCGAGCAGCTTCTCGACAACGCGACCGATTTCGGAACGAAGTCGATCTTTCGGCAACGACGCCACGCGTTCCATATTCAAAACACCGATTAGCTTGCGGTGAATCAGGCTTTTCAACTCGAAGGTGCGATCGTTGGCGCGCACCGGTGGACGACCGGGCGGCGTAGGACGAACAGTGGTTCCCAAATGCTTCTCCTGGCTTGAGGTTGCCTGTATTGTATCGCCTGGGCGCGATTAAAAAGGCATAAGATTCTAGGCAGCGGAACTTCAACAGGTCCGCTCATCGTCTATCTACTTATGAAACTTCGCCTTATCGCCTTGCCGATTCTTTGCGCGTTTGTTGTCTATTCGGCGGAACTTCCGGTTCGCCAGATCGCGCTATATAAGCACGGAGTTGGTTATTTCGAGCGCTCGGGTTCGGTGGCGGCGGGTGAATCGGCGCGGTTGGACTTTAAAGCAAGCGAGATGAACGATGTATTGAAGTCGCTCAGCATCAACGAGAAGGCGGGAGGGAAAGTGTCGGGAGTCCGGTACGATTCCAGCATTCCGCTCGATCAAAAGCTTGAGGATTTCCCTTTTAAGATCGAGGATGGGCAGGCGCTGAGCGGCATTCTTGACCAATTGCGCGGCTCGCGCGTGGAGTTACAGTTTGGCACGGAGCGAGTAGCGGGAACGGTAGTGGGAGCTCGCGCGGTGGTCGCCGGCACACCTCCGGCCCCCAGCTCCAGCAAGGAGCAAATTACTCTGCTGCTCGACAACGGCGATCTGAAGACATTCGACTTGGCGGCGGCGTCCGGGATTCGATTTACCGATGCGAAGCTACAGGCGCAGTTTCGCGATTACCTTGCCGCTGTCGCGGCGTCGCGATCGGCGGATAGACGGAGCGTGTTCATCGATTCCGTCGGGAATGGCGCGCGAGACATCAGGGCCAGTTACATCGTCCCGAGTCCGGTTTGGAAATCGAGCTACCGGCTACTGATGACGGATAAACAGCCGACGGTTCTGGAAGGCTGGGCTATTGTGGACAACACCACCGGGGAAGACTGGACGGGTGTGCGGATGTCGCTTATCTCCGGAAAACCAATCTCTTTTATCAGTCAGTTATACGAACCGAAGTACGTTTCACGTCTCAGCGCTGAGCTACCGGAAGATGCACCGGTAAAGCCCACAACGTTTCAAAGCGCGATGAGAAAAGCTTCCCCGGCCCCAGCGCCTGGCGTCAACCAGGTTCTAGACGGAGTCGCCGGAGCAGCGCCAGCATCCATGGCAGAATACAGTCGGTTAGAACAGTTTGCATCGTTGCAAGCGCCACCAAGAGTCGCCTTCACACCTGCAGCCGCCGAAACGCGTGGAGAACTTTTTGAGTACGACATCGCCAACCCGGTCACCATCAAGAAGAACGAATCCGCCATGCTGCCGTTCTTGCAGGACAAGATTGGCGCGCGCAAGCTACTGATTTTTTCGTCCGATACGCCGCTGCACCCTCTTCAGGCGGCGGAGATCAACAATGCAACCGGTAAGACTCTGGATGGCGGCCCAATCACTGTTTTCGATGCTGGGGTCTATGCCGGCG
>CAXSIG010000020.1:16021-20167 GCA_964237255.1 uncultured Bryobacteraceae bacterium | reverse complement strand
TTGTATATGAGCATGGAACCGGCAGGGCCGCAGGCTGGAACGACGCCGTCGAACGTGTCCGGAGCCGTGGTCATCCATTGAGAACCCGGCAAGAAACAGGTGGCGCCGTTCTCCGGATGGAATTCGTCAATCATGAAAATAAATCCCACCATCGGCCAACCATTATCGTCGCTCGGAACGTCGACGTGAAGGCCCTTGGGCACCTTGCCGGGGTTCAGCGTGCGCGCCAGAACGCTGCTCAATCTGAATGGCTCTCTAATGACATGGCAACATGCATCAAACAGCGGTGGGTGCAGGTACAGGCTGTGGAACTCTGGTCCTCGATTGACGAAGTCCAGAACGCGGGTTGTGGTGGAACCTGTCTTCACATCCTCGGGATCAGCGTGAAGCACGGCAGAGTCATAAGCGTCTGACAAGCCTGCCAAGTCCGAGACTGACACGGGTCCACACGTGACAACGAAGCCGTCCCGTTGGAGGGCGTGCCGTTCAGACTGAGAAAGCGCTGTATTCGCGGCAAATGACTCAAACCATGCATCGCTTTCACGCGTAGCCGCCAACGACAAAGCGGTCCGATCTACGGAGAGTTCAGAGTCGCCAGCCATAGATTTCAGTTCGCGCGCCTAGCCGGACTGACCTTCTCCACGGACTCTAAAACGCGATCCGGCGTACTGCGATCCAGTAAAGGCGCCTTCATTCCCCGTACGTACTTATCGAAGAAGGCGAGGGTGTAGCCTCTGACCCGCGCCAGTACCAGGATGCGCTGGTCCAGTTCAGTATTGTCTTTGGCCGATAGAACCTGTAGGTCGCTGAAGTCCATGTGCGTCGTCGCGTCCCGCCGTAGCAGGACTCGATAACTGCCCATTCCAGTGCTTCGAAGAACGCGATCTCGATCGGCATTGAGCCGTGCGATGACGTCCACGGCTCGCGCTCGCGTCATCTTCATCGCCGACAGATCACTGTCCGTAAGCGGTTCGCGGTTCGGCGGCCGTTCGATAAGCATGAATGCCTGGTTCATTCCCCAATCGTGAACGTCAAGGTAGAACGGCTTCATAGCCATGGCCCCGTCCTGATTGAGACAAGCTTTGATTCGCTGGTCTCTCTGACAGGCATGTGCGGCGGCGACGCCTCCGAACGAATGACCGAACGCCCCGACTCGCGTGAGGTCTAAGCGCCCCGCAAACGGGAGTTCTGGCGAGGATGCGCCGCTGAGGCGGCTCAAGTAATTCAGTACGGCGAGAATGTCAGTCGTATGCCATTCCAACTGGTTTAGGTTCGCCTCTCCTTCAACGGAAGGTATCTTGGGCCAGCGCTTCCCGTCGTACGCTATGGAACTCCCGTCCGGAAACACCGTGAGGAATCCGTCGTAGCTGTGGGTCATCGCCGCAACAACGTAGCCGTGACTGGCGAGGTCCTCCAATTGGGAGGTATAGAGTTCTCGAATCATGCCACCGCCAGGCGAGAAGAGCAAGACGGGAGCGAGTGGTAACGAACTGGCGAATGGCGCCTGTCGGAGCGAGTGTGTCGTTACCCGCCCCGTTTTGATGGCATCGTACGAACCACCAAGCTGCCTCTTTAAGCCATCTGCGCCGAGCCCGCGTTCGAACGCGGCGACATCGAGATACTCTGCCGCCATTGCCTGTTTGGGTAAGGATCGCTCGGCGGGGTACCAGACATCCACCATGATTCGACGTGGGGCGGCATTCGAATCCAGCGGCTCGAGCCGGGAGGGGTCTTCGCACAGCAGCGTCACTCTTCCGACGGCGAAGCCGCCTGTGGGCGCCGGGAGACGGCCTGGATTGTTGTCCGACAGTTCGGCCGCAGCGCAGAGTGCAACTGTGATCGCAAGACACGTCAATGTCAGAACTCTGGCTACGGTGACCATGATGAGCAATACGCAGTCTCTAGCTGTCGAGTTCGAGGAGGATTCCGATTGGTAGAGGGGTAGGGCGAAGTCTTACTGCATATCTCTCGGCCCGATGCCGACATTGACCAGCGACGCGATGAATGGATCCCGCCACCGAGCAGGTCGTCGCTGACGGCGCAGCGTAGATATAAGTTACGCGACTGATCTTTACCTTAGTGATAGGGCGCGTCTTCGTTCTTGACATCTGCTGACCCCAGCCGTACCTGACTATCAGACTACGGACGAGCGTGCCCTTCACCCAGTTTGCTTGACATATATCCGCAATGGATGTAGTATCGGACATGGCTAAGAGGAACACCGCGCAAGCTCCGCTAAGTCCCGCAGTGCTACACATTTTGCTGGCGCTTTCGACGGCTGAGCGTCACGGGTACGGGATCATGAAACAGGTGGAGGCGGACTCTCAGGGGAAGGTCAAGATGGGCCCTGGGACGCTGTATGGCTCGATGGCGCGGATGATGGAGGCCGGGCTGATCAGCGAAAGCGATAAGCGAGTCGATCCGGAGATGGACGACGAGCGGCGAATCTATTACGAGCTCACAGGCGCGGGGCGGGCGGCGCTGGAAGCGGAGCTGAAGCGATATCGCGGCGTGGTGGCGGTTGCCGAAGGACGTTTGGCGCATGGCCACTAACGTCGCGGACCGGCGCTACCCGACTTTGTATGCGATGCTGCTGCGGCTGTATCCCCGGCCCTTCTGCGAGCGGTTCGGCGGGGGGATGGCACAGACATTTCATGACCTATTCCAGGAGCGTATTGGCGCTAGGCGGGGACTGTTTGGGTTCGCCCTGTGGATCTTTTCCGAGACGTTGGTGGGAATTCTCAGGGAGCACATAATTTATATTTCGCAAATGGGAAAGACTTTGACGCGTGTGGCGTTATCGGCGCTAGCTGCGTTGATGGTGCCGCTCGTGGCATCGCAGTTCGTGGAGGACTGGAACTGGCCCGCAGGAGCCTTCGTGCGAGTGTACGTCCTGTTCTTCTTGACGGGAATGGTATTTACCGTGGTCGCAAGGAGGATGGGCGCCTGGTCATATAAGGCGGGCGTTGGTGTGGCGTTGGTGGCCTCGTTCGCCTTAGGGTGGTCCAACATGGTGCAGGTCGCGGTTTCGGAAAATTCAGCGAACCTTTGGTACTACTGCGTACTCGGGGCGGGCGCAGTGGGGGCCTTGCTCGCGCGGTTGAAAGCTTCAGGGTTGGCCCGCACGCTGTTCGTGATGGCCGCGACGCTTACGCTGATTGCCGTGATACTGCCTTCGGGCGCGCCGCCCGACATGGCGCGGAGAATGGCCATCGGACATGGTGTCTACGTGGTGCTGTTCGCAGCCTCGGGTCTATTGTTCCGGCGCGCGAGTTTGGCGCGCGTAGAGTAGGGCGAGGCTGATTACAATCGCCCGCCGGATCGACTCTCGTTTAGACCTGAGTGTATCTGAAGTGTGGTGACAAAGGATCCCGGCGCCGCGGTTCGTTTCGCCTGCTGAAGCGCCAAATAGTCAGGAGAAGCAATGAGGCACTTATTATTGTTGGCGGCTCTGCCGTGCGCGCTATTGGCGCAATCGATTGAAGGGACTTGGCAGGGAATGCTGCTCCCACCCAACCTGAATAACGGAATCCGGCTCGCCTTCAAGATCGATAAAACCGGGAACACCTACCAAGGAGCTTTCTATAACCTTGCGAACGGCCTTCAGCTAAACCTCGGGACCATTACGCTCCAGAGGAACGCCGTGAGGATCGCTATCCCTGGAAACGGCATGAACTACCAGAGTAAGTTCGAAGCTGATGGAAACTCTATCACCGGCATATTGAATCAAGGCACGAATCCTTTACCGCTGCAATTGAAGCGCGCTAGACCCGAGACGGCTTGGGAACTACCCCCGCCTCCCGCCGTACCCAAAGCGCTGCCTGAAGGCGCCAAAGCGGAATTCGAAGTCGCCACCATCAAGCCCTCCCCCGAAGGACAGAGGGCGGGCACCGGCGGCTTCAACGTCACCGCAACTGAATTGACCAGCCGGAACACTAGCCTCGCGGACATTATTAATTTCGCATTCGAAATTCAACTGACTCAAGTCTCGGGATTGCCGCGCTGGACGGAAACCGAGAGGTATGACATTTCCGCCCGGCTACCTCAAGGAGGTGATCCAAGCTCGGCGCAAGTCCACGCCATGCTAAAAAATCTGCTGCAGAGCCGATTCAACCTTTCCTTTCATACGGACAAGCGTGAGTTGTC
>CAXSIG010000020.1:9521-16011 GCA_964237255.1 uncultured Bryobacteraceae bacterium | reverse complement strand
TCGGCAAGAATGGGCCAGCCGACATCAAGCTGGTGAAGAACACGACCAACGGCGAGAGGACGAGTTCGCAAGGTTTGGGAAGATTGGTTTTTAATGGCCTCACTATGGCCGACTTCGCACACCAATTGCAATTGCGCGTGCTCGACCGCCCCGTCATCGATCAGACCGGCCTCACCGACCGCTAAGATTTTACGCTCAATTGGAGGCCAGACGAATCCCAGTTTCCATTTGCTTCCGCGGTCCAGCGTGACTATTGGGCCTCGAAGGCGGATGCGGACGGACTGCCCGGCCTGTTCAGTGCATTCCAGGAACAACTCGGCCTAAAACTGGACGCGAAGAAGGTTCCGACGAATGTGTTGGTGATCGACAAGGTGACCAAACCGTCTGAGAATTAAGAGGGGAACCGCACGAGGGAATATGTCGAAGAGCAGGATTCCTACATGGGTTTTGCTGATCCTGTTTGGTGTATTACTGGCACTGGGGATTCCGGGCCTGTTCTTGTACATGAGCGTCACAGCGACGAAGATCCACCCCGATTCCCAGAAGGTTCCATCCGTGGTGGGATCCCCGCCGCCAGCAGAGTGGGCCGGAGCCGCGAAGCAGGCCCGCCAGATCGTGCGCACGATCATGTCCGAGAACAATCTGGCGGGGCTCTCGATCGCCGTTGGCATCGATGGCAACATTGTGTGGACGGAGGGTTTCGGGTTGGCGGATATCGACAACGGTTCGCCAGTTACGCCCAGCCATCGGTTTCGAACCGGAACCGCATCCATCGTATTCACCTCGGCTGCGCTTGGCCTCCTGTTGGACGAAGGTCGGTTGAAGTTGGATGACGAGATTCAGAAGTATGTTCCGGCTTTTCCGAACAAGCAGTGGCCCGTAACAATCAGGCAAGTGATGGGACAGGTTGCGGGCACTAAGACGGAAGACCCCGACGATGGTGTCTTGACTTCCGCCCACTGCGAGCGCCCGGCGGATGCAGTGGCGCTCTTTTCGAAAGAACCGCTGCTGTTCCGGCCCGGAACCCAATATGGCGATTCGACATTTGGCTGGGTGCTTCTGAGCGCCGTCGTAGAAGCCGCCGCAGACACGCCTTTTGTCACGTTTCTCAACTCGAGAATATTTCGTCCGCTCGGCATGCCCGACACCTTCAAGGAATTGGCGACGGATCCACCGGCTCGCGCGGCCACCCCGTACAATCCGAGGTTCGCGGCGAATCCTGTGTACGGCCTGCGCCCATTGCCTAAGTTTGATTATTCCTGTCACGCAGGATCCAACGGGTTCCTGTCCATACCGTCCGACCTGGTGCGCTTCGGTATGGCGATCAACCGTGGCAAGCTGCTGCGTCCGCAGACGGTTCAGATGCTGCAAACACCCCAGCGATTGACGTCGGGCGAACAGACGAGCTACGGGCTAGGCTGGGACGTTAAGACCGTGATACTGGCGGGTCAACAGGTTCGGGCGCCTGGTCACAATGGCCATTTTTGGGTGGACGAAGTGGCGTCCCTTCTCACGTTCCCGGAACGCGGATTGGCGGTGGCAGTGATGTCGAACGTCTCCTTCGCGGGCACACCCTCAATAGCGGAGAGAATCGCGCAGGCTTTCGCGGAACAGGGGAAGCGTCCCGAGGGCAAATGATGCGGCTACAGGCCCCCAGCGTACGCGTGTGCTCTTCACCCGAAAAACTGCTCGGCGTACGGACAACGAGGAAGTAGCTCCTGGCGCGTGTGAAAGCTTGAGTCGCTCTCGCCTAGTGGTCTGTGCAGTCAGTTTGTTTGCAATGGATGATGAGGTTGCGTAATTCTCAGCGGGGTTCACGCCTCAAAACAGCGCCTTGCATCAATCAGTTCCCGGAAGGCTTCTCCACGTGCTCAATCACGTAGATTTCTATCGGGCGCTTGCGGGACTCAAGCCTGAGCCCTAACTGGCCAAGAGCAGTAAAGATGGTTGGCGGGAATGCCGCCGTTGTGCTGCTGGGTGCGGGGTCGGGAGATGCAATTGCATCATTGCCGCTCCACTGCATCCGAACGTCGAACAGGCCCTGAATTCCAGTAACGTCTACCACTGGCCGGTCCACAAAGTAACTCAGCATCGTTGCCAAATCGGATATATCAATACCGGATCCCGAGAGTTCATTCGAGCCGCCAGAGAACCCGTGGCACGCTGTTGCCGTGGAAGTGCAATCCACAAGGGACTTCTGCAGCTTCGGCCCGTTTTTGCCTGCCACGAGTTCGAACGCGGACATTTCCTTGGTCTCGCGTCGCACCGAAAGCATGAACCGATTTTCGAGGAGCTTTCGTAGCATCATGCGCACTGTCTCCAGCAGTGCACGTTGCGGCATATCGGCCGGAAGAGTGCCTGTCTCGGCGCGAGCCTCAACGTCGTACCTTTCGGTTTCAATCCAACCCGGTCCTCCATGGAGCAGGTATGGTTTCGCCGCGATTCCATACGCGTTAAGGATCAGCGAGCGCAATGTATTGTTCGTCGCGCTCAGCTTTCCGCCCGCCATAATCCGAAAGGGGGATCGGTTCGAGTCGCCACTCTTATTGACCTTGATTGACGCGATGGCAAATGACACTTCTGTGCTCTGAGCCTGCGCTCGGAGCGGTAGACCGCCTGTCGGCATGGAGAATGCGCCAATAATCGTTATCAATGGTGCTGTCACGATTCTCCGTTTCAACATCCGGCCGATCCATCGCCTATACACAGCGCCACTTGATGCTCACTTCTCTTAACCTAATACTGACGTCAGGGAATTTGGTTACACCGGGAAAACAGATCTCAACTGGAATTCGTCAGGACCGGAGTTCCGCCAAAACGTACCGAATGGCCGCCCAAGGTTGCCCAGGACCGATCAAACTTAACAATTCTCCGACGAATTTCATACTCTGTGAGGAGTGACAAACGCGGTGAACGGAGGAGTTACATGTGTGCCAACAAAGGAGTTATTGGGCAGGTACTTGTTACGCTTGGTTGCCTGTTGATTCAAACAGATACTTTCGCCGCGCAAGCTCTGGGAAAGCGGCCTGCCGCGAAACCAGCCACCGAGACTAGCGGTACTGAGGCCATTGTCACAGAGCTGATTCGTGCGTTTGACAGGGCAGACATCGTGGCCTTGGGAGAAGCACACCGACGAAAGCAGGATTCAGACCTTCGCATTGCTCTGATCCGCCATCCCGAATTTGCGCGCAGGGTCCAAAGTATCGTCGTAGAGTTTGGCAATGCGCGCTACCAGCCGATTCTTGATAGCTACATCCGTGGCGGCGACGTGAAGCCCGAGCAATTGCAATTGCTTTGGCGGGACACCACTCAGCCCCAAGTTTGGGACTCCCCGCTTTACGAAGAGTTCTTCCGGACGGTGCGGGAGGTGAATCAGAAGCTTCCGCCGCTGCGTAAACTTCGCGTGCTGGCCGGCGATCCTCCGATCGATTGGCGGATCGTCAATAATAAGACCGCAGCCGAGAGCTTTTTAAGGCAGAGAGATACCTACCCAGCCTCCATCCTGAGGGAACAGGTTCTTGCGAAGAGAAAGAAGGCGCTAGTGGTCTACGGAATGGGCCACGTTCTCAGAAATGGCGGGCTCACGCGGGAACTCGAGTCAACTCATCCCGGGCGGGTATACGTCGTTTTGGTTGTCGGAGCAAGCAGCCCCGCGTCGCAGGATCTGGAGGGCAAAGTCAAATCGTCAAGTCGTCCCGTCCTCCTGCGGCTCCTCGGAACGCCCTTCGGTGACGTCAGTGCGGGAAGGCTTCCTAGTGCGGGCGAGAAGAAGATCACAAAGGGGCTTCAAGGACGATCGCCACTGCAAGCGCTGAAGGAACTCCTCGGATTCGGACCGGAACCGCCTCCGGTTCACAGGGGAGCCGAACCGGCCCGAGAAGAAAAAGCGCTGTTTCGCGATTGGGCGGACGCCTGCGTATATCTCGGGGCGGCTCCGGAGTCAGAGTCTTGGATCAAACCCGACCCAAATATTTATAAAACGACTTCATACCAGACCGAGCTTGAGCGTCGGCAAAAGATCCTTCACGCCGATGCCTTGCAATAGGAGCAGTGGTTGCCCTCGCGTTCGCCAAAAATTCGAGTTCCGATTCAGATGCTGCCCATCGTCAATTCCGACTGGGACACCACCATGCATATCGGCGGCCGGAGCGCAATGCCTCGAAGGATAGACAACAGCAAGATGATGAAGACAACAAATTGGAACGTTCTGACAAAGCCTACAGGAATGGCTGCTGCCATCATCGTCATCTTCATGTGGCCAGGCAATCTCCGTGCAGCCCGGGCAGAGTCGTTTCCGGCCGATTCGCCGCGATGGCAACTCGGGTCCAAGGCCAAATTGGACAACTACCTTGGCCGGCGCTGCCTCGATCTCGAAGACGGCGTGGCTATGTTGAAGGACTTCGAAATGGCAGATGGCGTGATCGACGCTGACATGGCAGGCAACGGAAGCCGCGGCTTTTACAATATCTTGTTTCGCACTCAAGCCAACCGGGATGGAGAGATAGTCTATCCGCGGCCACATAAGACCGGACTGGATGACGCTCAACAATACACGCCCGTACTGAACCGAGCGGGTCCATGGCAGATCTATAACGGCCCCGGGTTCACCGCTGGCTGAGCCGCCAGGCTTCGTTGTCATCAATCGCTATCGGAAGGATCCGGACGTAGTACCCACGTTCGCAAGGGATTTCTCAAAACGCCTTGAGCCGCAGAAAGGGAGGAAGGTCGTTTACGCTCGCACTATGATCGTCTCTGATCGGGATCAGGTTAAGAAGCTCAATATCGGTTACAGCGATGACGTTAGCCTGTTTCTAAACGACAAGATCCTTTACCGAGGCCGCAGCGCGCAACGCTTCCGCGACCCCGGATTTCTTGGCATCGTGAATGCGGAGAATGATGTTGTATATCTGCCGCTAAAGAAAGGCCGAAACGAACTCGTATTGGCCGTGAGCGAGTTGACAGGCGGCTGGGGGTTCATCTGTCGGTTCGACGAGGTGGAGGATACTCGCTAAGGTCGTGCCCGGAGCACATCAACGAGGCGAGCGAACTGGCGCATCGCGACAAACTTCGAGTCTCGGAAATAAACTATGTAACTCTGGCCACGTGCGGAAGTATTAGCTTTTATGGGCGGAATACTCGCAGACCTGAAATTTGGGTTGCGTACTCTTGGGCGCAGTCCTCTCTTTACCTTGATCGCCGTGCTCTCCCTGGCGCTCGGTATCGGAGCCAATACGGCGATTTTCTCGCTGACGGATCAACTTCTGCTGCGGATGCTTCCGGTGAAGGATCCCGATTCGCTGGTGATGCTCTACCAGCGGGGCAGCAATATGGGCGGCAACGACGGCGAGCGCACCAACTCTTATCCGATTTACCAGGACTTTCAACAGCGAGCCGAGGCTTTCTCGGACGTGTTCTGCCAAAAGATGACCGAGGTCGCGATTACACTCGACGGTCAGACGGAAAAGGGCACTGCGGAAATGGTGTCGGGCAACTACTTCAGCGCGCTGGGAGTGAGGCCGGCCATCGGTCGCTTGTTCAATTCCGAGGAAGACGACCAGGTCTATAAGAGCCACCCAGTCATCACGTTGAGCTACGACTACTGGATGACGCGCTTTGCCGGCGATAAAACCGTGGTGGGCAAGAAGGTTCTCGTCAATAACTATCCGATGACGGTCGTCGGCGTGTCGGCGCCGGGGTTCAGCGGCATCGATCCCGCGCGTTCTCCAAAGATTCGAGTGCCGATCCAAATGCTGCCTATCGTCAATCCCGGTTGGGACACCACCATCAGTTACCGGCGGCTGCAATGGATCCGGGTGTTTGCGCGGCTCAAGCCCGGTTACACCGTGGAATCCGCGCAAGATTCCCTGCAAGTGCTTTTCACGCAGATTCGTCAGTACGAAGCAACCCTTCCCGAAGCGAAGAACTGGTCGGCCTCCAATCGGGAGCGGTTTGTCAAGGCAACGGTCGTCGTTGAGAAGGCGGCAACCGGGTATTCGCAGCTCCGCAACAGTTTCTCGAACGCGCTGGTTGTCCTGATGTGGTTGGTCGGAGTCGTGCTCCTGATTGCCTGCGCCAACGTGGCCAGCCTCTTGATCGCCCGCGCGGTGGCGCGGCAAAAGGAAATCGCGGTGCGACTCTCAGTCGGCGCCTCACGCAGTCAACTGATTCGCCAGCTACTCGTTGAGAGTCTTATGCTCGCCGCGGCGGGGGGTACGCTGGGAATTCTGTTCGCTGTATGGTCCACGATAGGCCTGTTGAGTTGGGTTCCCGCAGGTAATGCCTCGTTGATGCTGAGCGCAAATCCGGATTGGCGGATCCTGCTGTTCAACATCGGCGTTTCGCTGTCGACGGGCCTAATCTTCGGCCTGGCTCCGGCGCTCAAGTGCACGCGGCTGGATCTTTGGGGCACCTTGAAGAACGCCGCGGGATCCAGCACTGGCTCAGGAGGTTCTGTGCGGCTTCGCAAGGGTCTCGTAATGGCGCAAGTTGC
>CAXSIG010000020.1:0-9501 GCA_964237255.1 uncultured Bryobacteraceae bacterium | reverse complement strand
TTAGTTTCCTGTTGCTGTTCGGCGCGGGTCTGTTCGTTCGAAGCCTGCAGAACCTGAAAGACAGAGATTCCGGATACAAGAACATTGAGCAGCTGATATCGTTTCAAGTCGACCCAACACTCGACGGATACACGATACCTCGCATGGAGCAGTTTTACCAGGAACTGCTCCAGAATCTTCGTGCGCAGCCGGGGATACAGTCCGCCGGATACGCCCGCGCTGCCGTGCTGTCTAATATCGCCTGGGGCGACGGCATGCTCGTCGAAGGGCACGTTGCCCAAGATAGCGAGAACACGCACGCGCAAGTGAATTTCGTTTCTCCAGGCTTTTTCCCGACTATGGGAGTGAGATTGTTTGAGGGCCGGGACTTCGACGGGCACGATGTAGGAGAAACGAGACGTGTCTGCATCGTCAACCGGAGTTTCGCCGATCGCTACTTTCCCGGACACAGCGCGATCGGCCGGCACCTGGGATTTGTCACCATGCACCCGAGGGCCGACATCGAGATCATAGGCATCGTCGAAAATGTTATTTATTCAGGACCGCGCGAAAGCACACGACAACAGGTGTATGTTTCCGAGCCCCAGGAGAGCCGCCTGAATGGTGAAACGTTCTATGTCCGAATCCATGGCAATGCAAAACAGATGTTCGCCGCGATCAACAACACAGTGAAAAAGCTGGATTCCCGAATGGCAGCGTACGAGATGCGTACGCTGGAGTCGCAGCTCGATCAGACACTGCTTACCGAACGGCTGATCGCGATGATGTCGGCGGGTTTCGGCTCCCTAGCGACTCTTCTGGCGTCGATCGGACTCTATGGCGTGATGGCCTTCGTCGTCGCTCGGCGGACGCAGGAGATCGGGGTGCGAATGGCCCTCGGAGCGCCGCGGGGTTCCGTGGTGTGGCTGGTGATGAAGGATGTCCTGCTGCTCCTTGGACTCGGACTCGCCGTGGGAATTCCAGCGGCGCTCGCGTCCGGTCGCTTCATTTCGGCGCAGCTTTACGGTGTTAAGGCGAACGATCCCTGGGTCGTCGCCATGGCGGTTATCTTACTTTCTCTCATAGGAGCCGCCGCCGGGCTGTTTCCGGCTGGGCGGGCCAGCCGTATCGACCCGCTTCTCGCTATCCGCTATGAATGATCTTGCCCTGAGACGCGCACTACGGGACAGCATTCGTGGAGAAGTTCTCGTATCGACCGGGCCTGCGGGCTCACCAGCGTAAGACGGGGAAAGGTGCTTGAATTCGACCATCAGCTGGTATCCGCCCGCAGGCTAATTCCGGGCCGACTAAAATTGTCTTCGCTTACCACCTAATATTGGACTCCGGATGCTGGTCTTTAGCGTAGATCTGCCCCTGCCGGAAACCTGTCACGGCCGGTAGCCTCCCAACGGCATGACGATCGACAAATATCCGAGTCCGATCCATCTGCTTTGGTGTCCAGTCGTCAATCCGGCGCACAGGCTAATTAAGACGGACAACGCATACGCCGTTGCGATGTAGGCGTAGATAACCTGGTTAGCGTTCGTCAGTTTTCTTGGCTCTCCACTCGAGTAGACCGCCAGGCTATCTCCGGATTGCTCGTGTCACCTCGCGCGCTGCGACGACCTCCGGCTCGTCGATCTGAACATGATGCCCGCTCCGCTCCGCAATCACTTGCCGGCCGTTTCGCGAGAGCGTCTTCGCAAGTTCAGCGTGCTCCGCTTTGCGACGCTCCAACTCGGCCGATTTGCCACCGGGACCATCCTCGTCGGGAAGACCACGCGTGATTACGACCAACGGTAAATCGCCAAGAGGATACTCTCTCTTGACGCGCTCTGTCCTAAGGCCTGCTATTTCCTCAAGCTCAAACGGATTCACATGGGCCGCGAGATGCTGCCAGCGCGAAACAACCCACGTTCGCATCCGTTGAGCATCGGAGGGCAGCTTGTCCCTGGGCGGATCGTTCGCACCCGGAACCAACCCTGCCGCGCCGGCCTTCATCTGCTTGAGTGCATCCGCCGGGATATCACGCTCGGTCAACGGCCCGGTGGTTTTCACCGGCGGAATGGGTTTCTCAGTTGCCAACTCAGCGGCACGTATAAGATTCCCGTTCACCATGCGCCACGGGTTATCGAAGCCTCCTTCGACAAGGACCATTCCGGCAACGTCCGAACGATATTGGGAAGCATAGAGACGCACGAGCCACCCTCCATACGAGTGGCCGACGAGCACGTATGGCGGCCGCGCGCCGGCTTTCCCCAGTATCATGTGCAATTCGTAGACGATCTGATGCATCGTGCGCGGGTGCGGGCCTAGTTCGCTCCATCCTGTGCCCGCGCGATCGTACGAGCAGACGCGTACGAACGCCGCGAGTTTCGGTTGCACGAGACTCCACTCTACGGAGAAATCACCTGTCCCGGCCTCAAGAACTACGGTCGGCCGTAAAGGGTTCGACTCCCCGGTGCAATAGAAATGCAGGCGCCATCCGCCGACATCGACCAATTGTCCCGGCGGTGGAATAGGAGCGAAGGGCGACCCGGTCTGGGCCGCGGCGAAACCGCAAATATTCGGAAGCAAGCTACCCGCCACGAACAGCAGCGACCAGCGGCGAATGAAGCTTTGACCCATGTGGTCCTCCTGACCTATTCTGACAACGCTTCAAGCCGATGGCGCGCAGCCAGCGACAGGTTTAAGACCTGCCCCTGATCTGTGCGAAGTTATTTTTCCTTCGTGAAAACCCTCTCCCCATTGAGCCGTTTGATCGTCAGCCGGCCTTTTGCGGCATCGAACTCAAAGAACACTCCAGGATCGATCTTGAATTTGTCCTCTGCGGTGGCTTCGAGTGGGGCACTACGGGATGAGTCGGCCCCGGCCTTGATGTACAGCGTCGCTCCACCTCGGGTAACCGTCATTTTCGCCGGAGTTCCTGGGATCGTGTAAACGCCGACGTATGTTTCCAGAATTTCCGGGCTGATGTCGAATGCGTCAAGGGCCGGGATTTGAAACGGTCGATTCCAATAAATGTCGAAAACGCCGCTCACGATGTTGCTCACCGTGTAGATTTTCGCGTTCGTTGTGTAGGCCAGGGCCAGCTTCTCTTCCGGATAGTACGCCAGCCACGCCCCAGAGCTGCTGCTTCCGCCTGTGTGACCGTAGAGCGTTTTGCCGGCGAACGAGAAGGGCTCCATTCCCATACCCTCGCCATCCCGCATCGTTTTCATGTGATTGAGGCTGGCCTCAGAAACCAGCTTCAGGTCAAACAACGCTTGGATGAATTTCGTCATGTCCAGGGGTGTCGAAAGAATCGAGCCCGCACCGCCTGTGACGCTGAAATCGATTTCGGCTGCCTCCATCCATCCGCCAATGTACCGATAGGAAATCGCTTCGTTCTTGCTGGGATCCGTGTTTCCGACGCCGACGTAGGTATCCTTGAGCCCAATCCTGGACGCGATTCTTTCCTTCAAGGCTTCCTGATACGGTTTGCCACCTGCTTTTTCGACGATGTAACCCAACAAGACATAGCCCGTGTTGCTGTAGAGATGCTTGGCGTCGGGCTCAAAATCAGGCTGGCCTTGAGCGATATGGGCGACCACTTCGTCCTTTGTTCTTGGTTGCTTCCCCCATAAACCATCAGGGTCCAGGTTGTGAATGCCGCTGCGGTGCGCGAGCATTTGCCCGATGGTGATTCTGTTGGCGTTCGGAATCTGCGGGAAGAATTTGTCGAGCGTGTCGGTCAGCTTGAGTTTTCCTTCCTCGACGAGTTGGAAGATCATCACGGCGGTATACGTTTTTGTGATGGAGCCGATCCTGTATTTCGTAGTTGCGGTCAAAGGCTTCTTTCCGGCCCCGTCGATCTGTCTGTAGCCGAAGGAGCGTGTGTAAAGAACGTTGCCGTCCTCGGCGAGAGTGAGGCTGCCCATCCCCTTGTTCTTTTCGAGCAGCCGGTCAAACAACTGGTCGAGTTTCGCTTTGTCCAGCGTCTGCGCGTAGCCTGTGGTAGCCAAGACAAATGTCAGTAAAGTTGGGAGCAGAACCTTGGATTTCATAAGCGGTTTGCGCCTCCACGGTACGGACACAATACGAATTGTAGAAGACCTATATTTTTTGGTCAAGTACTTTGCACGATAAAGAACCGCATCTAATGTGTTTTTGGATGCGACCACGTCTCTGGCAAGCAGTCAGATGCAAAGCACCTACGTCTTTACAAGTTGCTTATCGCCTTTGACCTGCGATTGAGCGCACGCACAGATCCCTCGTCTGATTAACTCGCGTGACGGGCGGGGTACGTATAGATTCCGCATGGGGTTTACTCATCCCGTAGCGCAGTCATCGGATCGATTCTAGACGCTTTGCGAGCGGGCAGATAACCTGCCAGCACTACCGCGGCCAGCAAAATTCCCACGGCGGTGGCTAGCGCAAGCGGATCGTTGGGTTTTATGCCGAACAAGAACGATCGGACAAGCCTCGACACACCAAGAGCCACTGGCAGACCGAGAGCCAGGCCTACTAATCCGAGGACGAGCACTTGAAGGAGAATCATTCGAACGACAACTCCGCGCTGCGCACCCAGCGCCATCCGAACACCAATTTCCCTAGTGCGGCGCGTTATATCGTAGGCCGTGGTTCCATATAAACCGACACTGGCCATCACCAACGCCAGAACGGCGAAGCCGGCACATAGCCGAGCGAAAACGATTTCCTGGTTCATGGCATGATCGATTTCCGCTGCCTGGGTCTGCACATCCGTCAATGGCATAGTTCTGTCGGCCCGATGCACAATGTCGCGAACAGCCTTCACATAAGCGAGCGGATCTCCCATAGTGCGCAAAGCGTAGACCATCTGCTGAACGCTCGGTTGGACTTCCTGGTTATACGGGATGTAGAGCACCGGTCGTGTGTCGTCTTTTAAATTGCCGTAATGAGCGTTGGAGGCAACACCAACGATCTCCATTTCGCGTTGTGGCCCTCCTCGCACGACAACGCGGCCGAGTGCGTTCCCGACGCCGAAGTGAGCTTTGACGAACCGCTCGTTAGCCACCACTACTCCGCGCGATCCTGCTGTGTCGCGCTCGTCGATTTCCCGGCCGAGAAGCATAGGGATTTGCATCGTCGAGAGGAATTCGGGTCCGGTGTGAAGAATTCGCGTGTCCGGGGCTACCTGCCTCCCTGCCACGCGAACTTCCAACCCCTACCCGCGCCGAGTAGCGACGCATGCGAGAGGGTCGCGTTGCGGACGCCTGGGATCGCCGCGAATCGCTTCCGCAGCTCTTCATAGAACGTCAGGATCTCCGGATCGCGATGGCCGGCCTGCCGTGCGTTTAATTGGAACAGCAGCACGTTCTCGCGGTTAAATCCCATTTGGAGGGCTTGCAGGTTGGAAAGTGTCCGCGCGAATAGGCCGGCGACAACCAGCATCAACAACGAAATTACAATCTGCCAAACGACGAGCACCTGACGCAAACCGACTCTGCGGAAGAGCCAACCCGATTCGGTATTGGCTCGGCCGCCCTTCAGCGACGAAATTACATCGGCTCGTGTCGATTGAATGGCTGGAGCCAAACCGAACACCACGCCGCACAATACCGAAAGAGCAGACGTAGCAGCCAGCACATGCCAGCTCAGCTGGGGGCTTAGATTCAAGCTCTCGTTTCCGTTTGCCAACAGGGCGGTCAAGAAGCGGATCCCCCAAAACGCAAATCCAATACCCGCCACACCCCCTGCAATCGCCAGACATACGCTCTCAGTAAGAAGTTGCCTTATCAAGCGCAGCCGCCCCGCGCCAATGCTCAGCCGAACCGCGATCTCGCGCCGTCGGGCCGCCGCTCGGGATAGGAGTAAATTGGCAATGTTGGCGCACGCAATAGCCAAAATCAGACCGACCATTGCTAACAATACATATAGCGGCTTCGAGTAGCGCCGACGTAGCGTGCCCAGTCCACCAGCCCCGTTCTTAATGGTGAGAACCGGAAGCGAATCTCGTTCGCGTTCGTTGTTTGCGGTCGCTGCCACCCATTGTTGAAAAGCGGGGGCGACACTAGCCTGCGCTTGTTGCAGTGTCACTCCGGGACGCAACCGGCCCATGATTTCAATCCAGTAATGATTCCGGTCCAGATACTGCTGCGGTGTGACTGCCCAGGAAACGGTCCTGTCGAGAACCAAATTCGCGTGCATCGGAATATAGAAGTCCGGATTTGTAGCTGGATCTACACCGAAGAACTCCTGGGGCGTTACGCCGATAACTGTGAACGGCTGATTGTCGATCAGAACGGATTGCGCGACGGCGTTCCCGGCGCTGGAGAGGCGACGATCACGGAAGCGCGTACTGACCACCACCACGGGCGGAGCTCCCGCGCGATCATCGTCAGGTTCAATAAGACGGCCCGCCGCTGCTAGTACGTTGAGCCCACGAAAATAGTCACCGGACACGTACTCGCCGACTGCGCTTTCCGCTTGTCCTTGGATCGTCAGGTTGTGCTGGTGCGATGGATAGTAGGCGAATAGGGTGCTAAACACGGAGTGGTTCGCGTGAAGGAGTTCGAAGACGCCAAAGGGGAAAATTCCACTGTTCAACCAATTGCCGTCGGTCCAGGTAGAGCCATCCATTCCGTGCATCACATGATTGGGACGAGACCCGATGGGCTCCTTACTGCGCCAATTTATAAGCGCCAAGGATTCGCGATCGAGAACGGGAAGCGCCTGCAGCAGGATCGAATCCATGAAGCTGTAGATCGCCGTATTAGCGCCGATGCCTAGCGCCAGTGAGAGAACCGCTAGCGCCGTGAAGGCACGGTTGTGGAGCATAGTGCGCATGGCATATCGAACATCTTGCCCAAGCTGTTCCACAAGAGTCCAATCCCAAGCGGCCCTGGTGTCTTCCTGAAGGATGCCGATGTTTCCTAATTCGCGCCTCGCCGCCCACAAAGCCTCTTCACTCCGCTGACCTTCTCTCTTGCGCTCTTCGGCATCCTCCGCCAAATGAAACTCGATTTCCTCCCGTAGTTCGGCATCCTTCGCGTCGCGCCGCAGAAACCAGTGCAGTTTTCTGAGGAACGGTTTCATTGCTCCTCCTGGGTCGTCGGATTCAGAATCAACCCCATAACGCGGGAAAACGTCTCCCATTTCGATCGCTCCGCGGCGAGTTGTTTTCGTCCCGCCGGCGTGAGGCGATAAAATCTCGCCCGCTTGCCCTTGTCGGAAAGATCCCAAGAGGCTAAAATCCACCCTTTTAGTTCGAGCCGGCGAAGCGCCGGATAGAGTGAACCGGTCTCCACCTGCAAAAGATCCTCCGACGTCCGCTGTATGTGTTTAGCGACTGCGTGGCCGTGGGCGGGTCCGGTAAGCAGTGTCCGCAGAACCAGGAGATCGAGCGTGCCTTGCAGAAGCTCGATCCGGGAGGGTGCATTATGTTTCATATGTAGACATTCTACTTTAATTGTGTAGGACGTCTACAAAGCTTTTCGAATTTGTTTGGCGATTCGGCGCTCGTGAAGTCCATAGAACGCGTGACGGCTGGATACTCGACAAGCCCGGCGCGCTTGCGAGCGGTGGGAAACCGTCCAGAAGTTGACTGGCTGAACCGCAACGCCCAGTCGCGGTACCGTCATCTGCCCGGGACCGGTAACGGAACGCGTTCCTGCTCTTTATGTATGGATCGAGCAAGCTTGCTCACTTGCAATTTCATATGAATGAGGCGCTGGCTCAACGGTCGATCGCTCCTTAACGGCTTCAGCACTTGTGAGAACTGACCCGGGGCTGGTTTCCAAGAATGACCCGGCTTGTAGATGCCAAGAAACAGGGGCAACGCTGCCCGGCGGCGAACGTCTGGTGTGTGGAATCTGAGCGTTTTTAAAGAGTTGCGATTCGAATTCGCGAATTCGTTGCAGCGTTTTCTCACGGAAACTCGACTAAGCTGTGAGGAGCGCATGGACTCGAAAAGCGATGCCGATCTCGTCGGTATGGCGAGGGCTGGGAACCGGGACGCGTACAGCGAGTTGATCCGGCGTTATCAACACCAGATCTGGGTACTGGCATGTATCCTGGTTGACGATCGATTTGAGGCAGAGGATCTTACCCAGGAGGCTTTCCTTCGAGCGTGGCTAAACCTGGATCTCCTGAGTGACCCGACCAAGTTCCCGCCGTGGCTTCGCCGTATCGTCTTCGGTGTTTCGATTGATTGGCTACGCGCATTTCGGCCAGATCTTTACCGGCTGAGCGACGTCAAGATCGAGTTGGAGCTATCTAATCAACCGGCCCAGAACGAATCAGCCCTCGTAGGGCTGGAAAATATCGAGATGAGGCAGCGCGTTTGGGAGGCATTGGCGCGGTTGCCCCGAAGGTATAGACTCCCGCTGAGGCTCTTTCATCTCGACGGTCTCAGCCACATCAAGGTCGCCGAAGCTCTCGGTGTCCCAGTGAGCACGGTCCGTTCTCTGGTGACGCGGGCGCGACAGAAGATGCAGCCGATGCTGGCTCCCTATGCGAGAGAGTTCCTCCCAGCTTTGGAGGATGTTTTCAAGGAACAGACGATGAGGAACTCCGCTATGCTCCACATTACTGATGGCGAGTCCGTAGCCGGAACATTGAGGGAAGCTGGGATACCAGGAGATGTTTCGATTTACGGTGATTTGATGTACGAGGGACCAGCGCCGGCTGGCCTCACGGCCGACGCTTGGCGGCATGCCCGCGCCGGCTTTATGGCCGAAGCCGGTTACGCCACGGTGCACGAGGCTCAGAAGTACTTGAAAGCATGTGACGACGCACTCGCCGCCTTCCCCAAGCACGGGGAGGTCGTCATTTGGGTCGACCACCGACTATCCGACCAGCTGATCCTCATAAAAGTGCTCGACTGGTTCAGCTGGCAGAATCTCGACGGTGTAAAGCTGAGCCTGATCTGTGTTGGACGCTATCCCGGCATGGACCATTTCGTTGGCCTCGGGCAGCTCACAGCCGACCAGTTGGCTTCTCTCGCGGACACGCGCCTGCGAGTTACTGATGCGCAGTTTCGCTTGGCTCAGGCGGCTTGGCGAGCGTTCACTTCGCCTGATCCAACAACCATTGAGCGTTTCAGCGAGATGGATACTTCAGCATTACCTTTCATTGCCGCCGGGTTCCGGCGTCACCTGGAGCAGTTCCCCTCGATCAATGGCGGGTTGTCCCGTACCGAGCGGCAAGCACTCACCATACTTCGCGAGCACGGATCCGTCCCCGGAGGACGCCTCTTCGCAGCGGTTCAACGTCTAGAGGAACAGATTTTCATGGGAGACGACTCGTTCTATCGGAATATTACCGATCTGTCCATCGGGCGGAATCCTCTTCTTAAGGTGTCCGACACGCCGCAGGCCGGCCTAGGTCCGGTATCGATTACTGAAGCGGGACGGAACGTGATTGAGGGCCGCGCGGATCACATCGAGCTAAACGGCATCAATCGATGGCTCGGCGGTGTTCACTTGAACGGCAACAAGTCGGCATGGCGGTGGGATGGGGTATCCGCGCAGCTTGTCATGGGCTGAAAATCACCTATAG
>CAXSIG010000019.1:0-20364 GCA_964237255.1 uncultured Bryobacteraceae bacterium | reverse complement strand
GCGCGGTATTTGGACGCGGCTATGCGGCTGAACCGAATGTTCTCATCGAGCAACTCCGGAAGGATGAAGCGATTGCCGCAGCGGATACTTTGTTGCTCACCGTTCCAAACCAGTTAGGGGTTGCGTACAACGTGCACGTAATAGAGGCGATTCTTTCCCACGTTGCTCCCGCACTGGGCTGGCGCTGATTCAAAAGTGATACGCCCTCACCCGCTCGCCCGTTGTATTTTGGTGTAATGCCGGTTTGGCGGGGTTGGACGCTTGCACTTGTCCAACAGCGGCATCGATCTGAACGACTCCTTTGCGCGGCTGCTGGACGATGATCTAGCTCCCAACACTCAGGACGATCTTGCCGCCACCACCCTTTTCGCCAAGCTGGTGCGCCGTCGATGCCTCCTGCAACGTGAGTACCCGTTCGACAGGCAATAGAAGCTTCCCACGACTCACGGCTTCCGCATAGTGCACTATCGTTTTCGCATCGCCGTGGGCCTGGATGCGATTAACGATGATGGTGGGATACTCCGAGGCGTTGGAGGGCACGTCGGCAACGGAACCGAAGATGCCTCCCTCCTTGATCTTGGAAATGAGCTTAGTCGTAACGACACCCATGAGGGTGTTCGCGACCGCGTCAACCTGGCCGAGTCTCTCCAACGACGCTTCGTCATCGAGAGCGACCACGTCCACAACGCCGGGCAATTTGCGCGCTTCGCCCAACTTGTCTTTACGCACACCGGCGATGATTTTCGCGCCGATCTCCCAAGCCGCGAACGCCGCCATGCGGCCCACACTGCCGAGCGCGCCGGTAAGGAGAACCGTTTGGCCGGGCTGCGCCTTGGTCGCATCGCGCATCAACTGATCGCCGGTAAGCGCGACCAGGGGAATGGCGGCGGCCTGCTGAAACTCCAAACCTTCGGGAATGCTCGCCAGGTCGGCGGCTTTCACAACACAAAGCTGCGCGTATGTCTGCGTAGCGAAGGCCATCACACGGTCGCCAGGAGCGAAATTCTTGACGTTCGCACCCACAGCGCGCACAACGCCCGCCACATCGCGGCCCAGAATGATGGGCAGTTGGACCGGCATGCGCTGCTGCACGGAACCGGATCGGATTTTCCAATCGATCGGATTCACACTTACGGACGTAGCGGCGATCAGCACCTCGTCCTCGTTTATCTTTGGATCGATGTGGTCTTCATATTTCAGATTGGATGGGGGACCGAACTCGTGCAGCACGACAGCTTTCATGGAAGTTCCTCGCACCATTCAAGATGCCGGGACGAATGGGAGGATTCACGGAGGACGAGCAGCTGCGCTTCAAAGTGTCACTTTGGACTTCTTCAATCCCCTCGGAGGCTTTGTTCCATCGCATAACACTGGTCCCAGATCAGAACATCGAATGCCGCCAGCTTTGCCGACCACTTTGGCGTAAGCGTGTTCACGCACTGCACCATCACGCGATCCGTATAGTTGTCAAACAGCGCCCAAGGATTCGCCTGGTCACGAATATCCATCCCTTCCCCGAGCTTTGTACTGCCCAGGGCTTGAGCCGCCGCGTTTTTCAGGTCATTCAAGAAATTGCTCTGAAGCTCCACGTCTGCCTTAGTGCCGGTACGTGTCACGTGTCCCGATACCAGCGTGTCGAACGACATATTCCTGATTTCCTCGACTTGGGCGAAGTAGCCAGGGATATCCGTCGCGAGTGAAAGTCTTCGCCAAGGCATCCACCCGGGACAGATGATATCGACCACCATCAATACTTTCTGACTAGGCGCCTGAATGAAGATGTTCCCAGGCTCGTGTGCGTTCCCGTGATACGAGAGCACCAGAGTCTGGCTTCCCACCCTAAGCGTATAGCGATCCCGGAACGTGACTGTTGGTATGGGACGATTAGGGTCGTTCGCGCGCACAAGATATCGCTTTGTTTCTTCCTGCGCAATGATTATCGGAGTTGCCCCAAGAACCTTTGCACCTGCAATATGATCGACATGCGAGTGGCTGTAAATCAGGTGAGTAATTGGCTTGTCTGTGACTTCTGCGATTGCGCGCCGAATGAGCCCAGCATAGGATGGCGGTGCATCGATTACGACCACACCCTTCTCATACGTCATGAACATGGACTGGTACGCATTGTCCGTGATCATGTACAAGCCTTTGCCGAGCTGCTGGATTCTGTAGCCCTTAGCGGCGTCTATAGCAGGTCCTTTCGCGGAATCGGGAACCTCGTCGTACTTACCGATCCGTACACCAATCGGCGCAATCCCCGGCATGTCTGGGTAGGGAGCACTGGCTGTACCGCGAATATCTTCCCTCCTGCGGCGGCCAAGAACTGAAAACACATAGACACGTGAACGCAGCGCTGGCAATGGATCGTCGGATAGTTCGATCCCGTCCAAGAGATGCGTGGGATCGAACGCAAGATGGTGCTCGGCTGCAGTGGAATCCGGAACTACTGAGTTGATGGTGATCATGCCGAGTTCCACCTTCCTACGATCGTCAGGCCAGACTACCGAACCATCGTTGGTTCGGTCTCCCGGTCCGGCAAGCTGCAACAGCAGCCGAAACTTCACAGGATTCTTCGCTACCCTTTCTCTTAATTCGTCGCTGAGGAAATTGGAAGACCTGTCTTTTGCTTCGGCTTCGTTCAAGTATTGAGATCCGCTCACTGGAACTATCTGGTAGCGGCCTGCCTGCTTCTCCTGTTTGTTGTTGACGAACAGCAGCGCATTGTTGCTGTAGAACGATTCAGTAGCAAAACTGGCGGGTACGCGGCTCACCTCCTGCACGAACTTGAAAGCCTTCGGGTGACTGCCCAGGAAAGCCTCAACGGGCGACGGGTGCGGTGTGGCGGAATTCGTCGCTGCAATGGCTTGCTGGAACTCAAGAAACTCCTCGCCTGTCCCTACCAGGAAGCCGTTATGTGAAATCGCCATGACGTCCGTGCCGCGGCCAATATCAAATCGGATCGCCATGCCGCGCGGCGATGCATCGGGAGAGGTGTCGGGAATCGTGGTGTCAGGAGCGCCGTCGGAAAAACGTACTGTCACAGGGACGCTTCCACCTGTCAGATGAGCGGCTCGCGAGATTGCCGCAGCCCCAGGCGATGGTTGGAAGTTGCCCGTGCAAACGATTCCTTTCGCATGGATAAAACGTTCGTGTGCCTTGCCGCTCGGCCCCTGCTCCATAATCGCGGCGATCTGCTGGGCAATATCCGGCGGTGCTTGCGAAAGCAAGGGAGCGCGAGTTGCCATCATGAGCAACCCGGAAAGGGCAAAGTTCCTTCGTAGACAGAAGTTCATTGAGATTCTCCTTGGTTGATAACCAGTGCGGCGGTCGCGCCAGTTGGGCCACCGCACAGATGTTTCGTTGAAGCGTGCTGCGCCCTGCTAGTGAGAACGCGGTCGGTGGCCGAATAACCAAGAGTCATTGCGACCACCAGTAGTGCTCCGGGCAGCACCGGCGGGCTCGGAACCGGTATATCGAAAAACCGGCATCCCGCGCCCACCAGGCAAGCTACCGTCGCGCCGATCAGGATTTTCATGTCACGCCGCTATAAAAGCAAGCAGCTCTTCGTTCACACGATCCTTCAGAGTGGAAGGCATCCCGTGAGGAGCGCCGGGATAGATTTTGAGCGTTGATCCCTTTACGATGGCTGCGGAAAGGGGTGCTGAAGCAACAATGGGAACGATTTGGTCGTCGGCCCCGTGGAGAATAAGCGTCGGGACGTCGAAGCGCTTCAAGTCTTCCGTGAGATCCGTTTCCGAGAAGACCCTGATGCAGTCGTATGCTGCATTGTGACCGGCCATCATCCCTTGCAGCCAGAAGATGTCACGGAGCCCCTGAGACACCTGCGCACCGGGACGATTGATGCCGTAAAAAGGAACACTCAAATCCTTAAAGCATTGCGAGCGATCCTTCATTACCTCCGCACGAAGCTGGTCGAAAACTTCAATCGGCAAGCCGGTGGGATTCGCCGCCGTTTTCAGCATCAGCGGTGGAATCGCGCTGATCAGCACGGCTTTGGCCACGCGCTCAGTACCGTAGCGCCCGATGTAGCGCGTAACCTCTCCACCGCCAGTCGAGTGCCCGATGTGAATGGCGTCGCGAAGATCGAGCGCAGTAACGAGTTCGGCGAGGTCCGCCGCGTAGGTGTCCATGTCGTTGCCATTCCAGGGTTGCCCGGACCGCCCGTGACCTCTGCGATCGTGCGCAATGCAGCGGTATCCGCGCGCGGCAAGGAATATCATCTGGTCCTCCCATGCGTCCGCACTTAGCGGCCAGCCATGGCTGAAGACCACTGGTTGGCCGTTCCCCCAGTCCTTGTAGTAAATCAGAGTTCCGTCTTTTGTCGTGATAGTTGGCATAGTCTTTCCTTTTTGAATCAATCGTTAAACACCTTGGTAAACAAGATTGGTGAACAGTGCCGGCGAAATCAGAAAGTGCCCCCACTTGGAGTCAAAGGCACCCGTTGGCTTGGCCGCAATCACATCCGTTACGGACATACCCTTCTTCTTCAGGGCAGCCACTTTTCCACGTACGGCCACCAGCATGTCGCGAAACTCAATTATTTCTGCCCGGCCGCCCACCGGCCCGTGTCCGGGAATCAGAATCGTGCTCCTGCTGAAGGTCGCGAGATTAGTTTCCGCAGCCCGAATCTGCCCGTCGATGCTGCCGCCGGTCGAGTAGTCGATAAACGGATAGACGCCGTTCCACCATGTATCGCCCACATGCACAACATCGGCTTCGGTGAAGTGAACCCACGCGTCGCTGTCAGTGTGTGCGGGTCCGTAATACTTCATAGAAATTCTGGTATCGTTCCGATACATCTCATGCTCGGTGGCGAACACGTTTACGGGCAGGGCACCAGGGGAGACAGCGGGAAAGGTCCATTGCCAGTCTTCCACGCGGGTCGCGACGGATAGGCGCTTGCGCGTATTCTCGTGCGCCGTGATTTCGGCGCCAGCCTCATGCAACCATGCATTGCCGTCCGTGTGGTCGGCATGCCAATGCGTGTTGATCAAGTGCCTGATGGGGTCGGCATTAATCGCTGCCAGCGCCGCCGTGATGGCCGGACGCGAAACCGAAAGGCCGGCCTCAACCAGGAGCTTTCCGTCACGGCCAGTCAACACCGCAATGTTGCCGCCTGACCCTTCTAAGACCGATATGTTTCGGCGTATTAGTTGAGTGCCGATCTTTGCCCGTGCAGCCGCGCCGATCATGGTTGGAACAATCCCAATATCCTTCGCGAAAAGCGAACGATGTGTGAGCACCGTAGTTGCTGCGGAAAAGCTCGCCATCGCGAGAAGCCTGCGCCGCGAAAGCCCGATCGATTCTGCCTGTTGCATGTTTACTCTCCTTTTGAGTTGACTGTTGGTGTACTGAGTTGCGCCGCTTCACGGAGCATCCGGTTCTCTTGCTCTAGCGCTTCCATTCGGTGCTCGAACGGCGCAAGCGCATTACGAATCTGCTCCTCCGTGAACCGAGGTGTGATGTGCTGAGGACAGTTCCAATCGAACGCCTCGACCTGAATGACATACGCGCGCTCGATTACGTCTTTGCCGCCTGGCTCGCGCAGCCGTTCAGTCCATTCCCGCGCCTTGTCTCCCTCGAAGAACCGCGCATGGCCTAGGATCTTCAATCTCGCCTGGCGCGGGTAGTCGACCATGATTAAAGCCACCCGGTCGTCGCTGCCCAGGTTGCCAGTGCTGACGTACTGCTTATTGCCACGGAAATCGGCGAAAGCGATAGTGCGATCGTCAATGACTTTTAGAAACCCAGTCGGGCCGCCTCGATGCTGAACGTAGGGCCAGCCAGTCGCGCCTACTGTTGCGATATAGAAGCTATCCCGCTCGGCTATAAAGGCCTCCTCGTCTGGAGTGAGGCGGTCAGGCTTCACACCGTCCGCCTCCATTCGTGCGTACTGCCGTCTGCTGCCATGTTTCTCCTGCAGCGCCTTCACCAGCGGCGTGAAAACCAGCGATCCGAAATTGTGTGACATGTCGGCTTAGCCTAAGCTTTCTTGGATATGCCCTCCTACCGCTGCACGTTCTTCAATACGAAATCGAGGATGTGATTAGCGATCTCCTCGCCGTGGGTTTCGAGCGCGAAATGGCCGGTGTCAAGCATATGCGTTTCGAGGTTCTTCAAGTCGCGCGCATACGGCGGGGCGCCAGCGGCCGGGAAGATGAAATCGTTCTTGCCCCAGACAATTAAGGTTGGTGGTTGATATTTTCGAAAATATGCCTGGAATTCCGGATAGAGCGGAACATTCGTTCCGTACGAATGCATCAGGTCCATCTGAATATCGAGGTTTCCGGGGCGGTCCAGCCCAACCTGATCCACCAGCCACGCGGTGGGATCCAGAAGCGAGGTATCCGGTACACCGGTTTCATATTGCCAACGAGTCGATTTCGCATCGCTCAGAAAGTGGAGTGCGGCCCGATTCTCAGCGCTCGGCTCCGCCCAGTATTTTTTGATCGGATTCCAAAACTCGAGCAGCCCCTCCTCATACGCGTTGCCATTCTGCACCACCAATCCCTCGACACGTTCTGGATGCAGAAGCGCCAGGCGATAACCGATCGGCGCTCCGTAGTCCATCACGTACATCGAAAATTTGCTCAGCCGGAGCAATTCGACTAAGCCATCCACAATGCGCGCCAGGTTTTCGAAGGAATATTCGAAGGACTTGTGATCCGGCATACTGCTCTGCCCATAGCCCGGATAGTCGGGAGCAATCACGTGGAAAGCGCCAGCCAAACGCGGGATGAGATTCCGAAACATGTTGGAAGATGTTGGGAAGCCATGGAGGAGCAGGATCACGGGCGCTGACTGCGGCCCTGCTTCTCGATAAAAAATGTCTTGATGGTCAACCCGGGCCGTTTTGTAGTGAACCGGATATTCAGTGCGTAGCTTCGTTTCGACTGCGGTCATTGTTCTGTCTCCATTGCCGTTCAAATTCTCAACAACACCAACTCTGCAAACTCAAGTTACGGGAATTTTTTGGTTCAAGCTTCCAAAAAAGTGCGATTTCACCGGGATGATGCGGGGACCAATCCAGTGGGCAAAATGCTGACCCAAAGAATCGCGATTGCCGGGTAAGAGTCTATTAAGAAGCAGGTCAGGAGTGAACGATGACAACTAACCCGAACTCTGGAGTGATAACGCGGCGAAGTGCTCATTCTGTGGATGAAACCGTGAGTCGACTGCAAGACTTCCTGAGGGTCAAAGAAATCACGTTGTTCGCGACTATCGATCATAGCGGCGCGGCCTTGCACGCTGGTTTACAGATGCCCAATACAAAGCTGGTTGTGTTCGGCGATGCGAAAGCAGGCACGCCGATCATGCTTGCCCGCCCTAGCGCCGCGAGCGATTTGCCGTTGAAGATTTTGATTCACGAAGACAGCTTTGGCGATGTCTGGATCTCCTACAACAGCACAAGCTATCTTCAGAAACGCCATGGGTTTTCGTCGGAGCTTGCAAACAATATCGCTGGGGTGGAAGCCCTCGCGAAAAGCCTTTAGCCGCGATTACGGTCCGCAGACCACATCTGCTCAATCGACAGATGAACCGCGTTCCGCGCGCGGAAGACACGGCTTTTGGCTGCCGCAAGACTGAGACCTAGCGCAGTTGCGATTTGGGCAACCGGCATCTCGGAATGCGCGTACAGTCTTTGCGCATGGGAGCAGGCAACTGAGCGATTGCTCTCTCATGCGCAGCCGCAACTTCCGACCGCCAAGCCGACTTTTCGGGAGATGGCGTTGGTGCGGAAATGTCTTCGAGCTTTGCCTTCGTGAGGTAAAGAGACGTATCGGCCACAACTCGGCGCCATGGTTGACGCACCGTGGCGAGGCATCGATTCACGACGATGCGATGGATCCATGTCTTAAACGATGCATCACCCCGAAAGGCGCTCAAATGTTCAAAAGCGGAGCAATAGGCGGATTGGACCGCGTCCTCGGCTTCAGATTCCGTCCTTAGAATTCCAAGCGCGAGTCTCAGCGCCGACTTGTGGTGGCGTTCGAATAGCTCACCTATGGCCGCCGTGTCTCCGGCCCGGCCCAGGCGAATTAACTGTTGTTCGGATGCATTGCTAAAGCTGCAAGTTGATTCCATGAATCGAGACTAGAGAAGAAGACAGGTGAACGCTTTCAGGAAAGGATCGGCCTTGCGAATTCCTGCCAAGTCTTGAATCACAGCTGAGAGGTACGGCGAGTTTCTGCGGACTACTGCCCCGGCGGAAACATGACGATTCGCCGTCCGAATGCGCGTGCATCCACCGAATAGGCGCCTGGACCCAAAACGGCCAGTATGCCGCTATTCAGCATTGATATCAGTAAGTCGAATGCGTTCGCCCCAATACTGCCGGACAGGATCGAAACCTGCATCAGGCAAGCAACTAGACAGGCGTACGGCGTTAGAAAGCCCACAACCATGAAGATTGCCGGAAGTGAAATGAGCACCAGCCATCCCAGCGATGTCGCGGAGGACCCATGCTGAGTCCCATTTACAACGAGAGTCGCGGCCACCGTGGCCCGCAACAGCAGGAGTGCAACACCGGCAATTCCTGCCGGGAACATAGAAAACAGTCTTTGCACATTACAGGTTATCCGTGTAAAAATCGTCCGCAAACCCCTTTTTAGGGGCGGGAGACTCACTCTTTTGGGTGAAAGGAAACCTGCGAGAGTGCAGTATATTTGAGTCTCCGCGATTCATCAGTGACTACTCCAAGACAGAAGAGGATCAGCCTTCGCCTTGTAATCGGATGCGGATTCATAACTGTTCTGTCCTGTACTCCTGCTTGGCCTTTAGATCCAACTAGTCACATCTCGCAATACTCACACTCTGTCTGGAGGACGCAAGAGGGATTTTTTAGCGGTGCGCCGAACGTCATCACGCAAACATCCGATGGCTACATTTGGATCGGAACGCAGGCCGGCCTGTTTCGTTTCGATGGCACGAGGTTCGTTCCTTTCCAGGCGCCTTCGGGTGAGCGGCTCCGCGTTCCAAAAATCGTTTCCCTGCACGGCTCAAAGGACGGAGCTTTATGGATTGGGACCGGGAGCTATCTTGCACGCTGGAAAGACGGGCATCTTACGGATTATCTCAAGACACTCGGGCTGATCGGAGCGATCCTTGAAGATCGAAACGGCGAGATCTGGATAGTGCGTTCGAGGACAGCGGATAAGGAAGGGCCGCTTTGCAAGGTAGTTGCAACTGCCTTGCGTTGTTATGGCGAGAAAGCGGGGATCTCTTTCAAGAACGCTGGGGCGCTGGTACAAGACAGTTCGGATAATTTTTGGCTTGCAAGCTCCAGCTACGTAGCGCATGGCAAAGGAACCTCGTATAGCGTGTATGCTCCATCTGCACTGAAAACTGCTGATGGACTGGACGGGTTCACCTCGCTGGCCGTCGCAAGTGCCGGTTCTGTATGGGCGGGCATCGATCACCCAGGTCTGGGGTTGGGTCTCCAGCATCTTAAGAACGGAAGTTGGGAGACCTTTCGTTCCCCGTGGATCGATGGCGGCGGTTTATCGGTAGCGGCTTTGCTAATCGATCGCGAAGACTCTCTTTGGATTGGAACGACGAACCGGGGGATCTATCGAATCAGCAGGGATAGAGTGGATCGGTTCAGCGCAGCGAACGGGCTATCAAGCGACTCCGTGACTGGTTTCTACGAGGACCGCGAGGGCGATTTCTGGGTCACAACCTCAAAGGGTATTGACAAATTCAGGGACTTGCCGATGCGGACGTTCTCTTCCGCGGAGGGTTTGAACGCGGACCTTGCGGATTCGGTTATGGCGACGAGCGACGGTACCGTTTTGGCTGGAAACCGGGACACGCTCGAGTCAATTCGCAACGGAATCGTTACGTCTTTGCGGAGAGGGCTACCGGGCCGTTCAGTAACATCTCTTTTAGAGGATCACACGAAAACCCTCTGGCTTGGGATCGACAATAAGCTCTTTACGCTCTTCCAGGGTCGCTTTACGGAAATAGCTAAACCCGGCGCCGGACCGATGGGAATCGTGCTCAGTCTGGTAGAAGATGCCGAGGGGAATATCTGGGCCACGCCCGTGAAGAACTCCGGTAAGATCTTCAGGATCTCTCGTTCCAGATTAGTCGAACAAATACCGCTTCCGGCCAAGCATCAGGTGGCGTCCATGGCCACCAAACCGTCTGGCGGCATCTGGGTCGGCTTCCGGGATGGCGATCTAGGCGAATACGCAAACGGTGATTGGCAGATCTATCCTTCTCGCCGCACACCTAGCCGCGCGTCGGTCGTCGCCATTGCGGGAACGCCGGACGGCGGCGTTTTGGGAGCCACTGTTTCAGGAGTCGTCGGGTGGCGGGACGGAAAGCAACGTAGTTTGTCCACAGACAATGGTTTGCAATGCAATCGGATTTACTCACTTGTCTTTGACAAACAGAAGACGCTTTGGCTCTACACGGCTTGCGGATTGGTTGGAATTGCCGACAGCGACTTGCAGCGATGGTGGCTGCATCCGGATGCGAAGTTCAAGCCGGTCGTATTCGATGTGCTTGATGGCGTGCAAGCCGCGCAAGCCGATTTCTCGCCCGGCGCATCGTTGTCAGCGGACGGAAAACTATGGTTCTCAAATTCCAACACAATACAGGAATTCGATCCGAATCACATCTACAAAAATACAATCAAACCATCGGTTTACATCGAAGAAATGCTTGCAGACCGGAAGGAGTACCCGACACAGCGCGAGTTCCGGATGCCTCCGCTAACGCGAGAAGTGGAGATTCACTACACCGCTTTGAGCTTCGTTGTCCCGCAACGGGTAAAGTTTCGCTACATGCTGGAGGGGTGGGATACCGAGTGGCAGGAAGCCGGTACCAGACGGCAAGCCTTCTACACAAATCTTGACCCTAAGACATATCGCTTCCGCGTGATCGCCTGCAACAACGATGGTTTGTGGAATAGCGAAGGCGCGGCCCTGAGCTTTAGCATCGCTCCCGCTTACTACCAGACCAAGTGGTTTTACTTGCTCTGCGTGGCAGCGGTCGCGGTTGCGTTGGTGCTGTTTTACCTTTTTCGGCTCAAGCAGGCCACCGATCAAATTCAACAGCGCTTGGGAGCCCGGCTTGAGGAACGGGAACGTATCGCTCGCGAACTTCACGACACACTCTTGCAGGGTTTCCAGGGCCTGGTACTGCGCTTTCAGGGAATTATGAAGACATTGCCCGATACCGGACCCGCGCGCGAAATGATGGAGCAGGTTCTGGATCGGGCCGACGGCGTCTTGCTCGAGGGACGTCAGAGCGTGAGAAACCTTCGCGAAGAGGGTACTTCTCTCGACGAATTGCCACACGCCTTAAAGGATTGTGGTGAAGACCTTGCCCACGGCCATTCCGCTCTTTTCGCGCTTACGATTTTCGGTGTTCCCCGCGCACTGCATCGTATTGTTGAAAATGAATCGAGTCGGATTGCTCGGGAGGCAATCACAAATGCATTTCTGCATTCCGGGGCTTCGAAGATCGAGGTGGAACTGACGTATGAGCCCAATCGTTTGTGCGTCAGGATTCGCGACAACGGAACTGGAATCGACCAACGGATTATTGATAGCGGAAAGGCCGGTCATTGGGGCTTATCTGGCATGCGCGAACGGTCTCAGAAGATCGGTGCTCAGCTGAATATCTGGAGCGGCGATGCCGGCACTGAGGTTGAGCTGACCGTACGCGCGACTGTGGCATATGCCCACACCAACAAAAACACATTTTGGCGATTTCTGAAGCGCCGCACTGGCTTGGTGGTGGAAGCGCGGGACCGTGGGTAAAAAGATCAGAATTCTTTGTGTGGACGACCATCGCCTTCTGCTGGAAGGAATCGCGGCTGTACTGGCCGGCGAAGAGGATATCGAACTGGTTGCGCAGGCCACCAGCGGACAAGAAGCCATCGATTGTTTTCGGCTGCACCTACCGGACGTCACGCTCATGGATTTACAAATGCCCGGCATGAACGGCATCGAAGCGATTCTGGCAATACGCGGTCAATTTCCCGCGGCCCGGTTCATTGTCCTGACGACGTATCAAGGAGATGTCCAAGCGTTACGCGCGTTAAAAGCCGGCGCATCGGGCTACCTTTTGAAGAGCATGCTGCGAAAAGAGCTGCTGGATACCATCCGCATCGTCCACGCCGGAGGGCGCCGCATTCCCGCTGAAATTGCGGCCGAACTGGCGGATCATGTTACGGACGATGCTTTGAGCGAGCGTGAAGTGGATGTTCTGCGGAGAGTGGCGAGAGGCACTTCGAACAAGATCATCGCGTCGCAAATCGATGTTTCGGAGGAGACAGTGAAAAGCCATATGAGGAGCATTCTCTCGAAGCTTGGCGCGAACGATCGCACACATGCTGTCACCATTGCGATGAGACGTGGATTCATTGATGGATAGATGGAGTTCAACCAAAGTCGTGTTGTACTCTTTCACGCTTTTGTTGATCTCGGTGCTCCATCCGCTTCTGAGCTTCGGTCAGTATTCGCCCAATGGACCCCAGTCTCTTGGACCGTTATCCGCGCGCGTCGATTCACTGCCTCGATCCATAACTGTCAGGGAAGGGCGCGATATACGCTTTCGACGCTTAGCTCGTTCCTCGGGTTTATCGCAAACCAGAGTTGCCACGGTAACCCAAGATAAAGTTGGCTTCCTTTGGTTCGGGACGCAGTACGGACTGAATCGATATGACGGATACAAGTCCAAGGTGTTCAAACATGAGCTGCGCCAACCAGATAGCTTGAGCTGCGTCTACATTCGCGCGCTTTTGGTTGATCGTGCAGGTCGACTTTGGGTTGGTTGCGACCATTTTCTCGATCGCTATGAACCCGCTACTGAGACGTTTACTCATTTTCCCATCGATCCGAATCCGTCGAGGGCGCTTGGTCAGACGTTGCGCATAGATGAAGATCGCGCGGGGGATCTTTGGATATCGACAACGAGGGGGCTTTACAGGTTTAATCCGCATACTTCGAAAGGGATCCGATACTTACACGATTCGTCGGACCGATCCAGTATTTCCTCAAATCTAACTTACCAGGCACGAGAAGATCGGCAGGGTCGATTCTGGGTTGCGAGTAGCGGCGGATTAGATGAATTCGATCGCATGGAAGGCAAGGTAAAGCGTCACGCTCCGGTTCACATGTCCGTTGGTTGGTTTCACCAGGATCAGTTCGGCGTGTTTTGGATCGCCGGAGACGATCTGTCCTGCCCATTAGCCAGTTGGGATCCGATTACGGAGGCGGTCAAATGTCACTCCATTCAGTACCAAACGAGTAAGGGTCCAGAGAAGATCACTATCGGCCAGATCATCGAGGATGCAGACGGTACCCTTTGGGTAACTTCCACACACGGGCTGCTTAGAGTTGATCCGGATCGACAGGGCTTTGTTAGATACCACAACAATCCGCTGGACCTGGAGAGTCTGGAGTCTGACAACATGGTATTTATTTTTCAGGATCGGGAGGGCAACACGTGGACATGTTACCAAGTCACCGAACCTAATTATTTCACCAGAGGACCGCAGAGTTTCGAGAACTTCACTTATCGAAGGGGTGAGCTTGTCGATCCTCTTGTCACGTCAATCTACGAAGATCACGAAGGAATTCTTTGGATCGGGTCTATGCGTGGATTAAACCGTATTGATCGACGTTCAGGAACCAATATTGTGCCCCCTGGGTCAGGCGTTCGAAATGAAATTCTCTCGATTCTTGAAGATTCTGCGGGAATACTGTTTGCGGGAACTTTCCACCGTGGCCTGGAACGGATTGACCGTAAGTCGGGGAAGATGGACGCTTATCTGAGAAGCGCTAAGAACTCAAACCTGGCTAAAAACCCGATCACGAGGCTGATTTACGATCGGGCTGGAAATCTTTGGGCCGCAACCTACGGCGGAATCAGTCGCTTGGATCAGCGAACTGGAAACTTCGTAACTTTTATGCCGGAGTCGCAAGAGTCAGTCGGGTATCAAGCCATCGCCGAGGATGGAGACGGCACCATGTGGGCTGGCTCCCAAACCGGATTGCATCACTTCGATCCTAAAACCCTTCGCTTCACGTTGTTTTCACACAGACCGGATGACCCAAGTTCCCTTTCCGATAACCGTGTGAATTCCATTCACATGGACCAGAGGGGAACAATGTGGCTGGGGACCCAAAACGGCTTAGATAAATACAACAAAGGAGCAGGCACGTTTTCGACATATACCGAAAGGGATGGATTAGCGGGAAACGTCGTTAGCTGTATTTTCGAACAGAATCAGGGTGCTCTCTGGATGAGTACCAATAACGGCATTTCAAAGCTGGACCCGGTAACAAACAAATTTGAAAACTACTCTGTTGCGGATGGCCTTCCTGGATCTGACCTGTCTGGATGGGGAGCGTGCTACCAGAGCCCCGAGGGACAAATATTCTTCGGAGGCTTTAGCGGCGCCACGGCGTTCTATCCAGATCGGATTGCCCCCGGCAAAAGTGTTTCCAACGTTGCGCTGACTGATTTTCGACTTTCCGGCATCTCCATTCGGCCGGCTCAAAATTCGTCGTTGCCGAACTCGATCACAGTCAGCAAATCCATCCACCTTAATCATTCGGAGAAAGACTTCACAATCGAGTTTTCCGCATTGAGCTTTTTCGATCCCGAGACCAATCATTATCGTTATAGGCTCATCGGGCACGACGATCGCTGGAATGAGGTAGGGAGCGATTAACGCATTGCGACGTATACAACTTTGCCGGTCGGAAACTATACCTTCGAGGTAGAAGGTTCTACTAGCCACGGCCGCTGGAGTGACGCGACTAAATTAGGTATCGAAATACTTCCAGCTTGGTATCAGACGCAAGGCTTCCGCGCCCTGGGCATGTTTGCGCTCTTGGGGTTGGTGTGGTTCACTTACGTGCTCCGCATCAGGAGTTTGGAGCGGCAATTTGGTGTGGTACTGGAGACCCGTGTCGCTGAACGTACGCGCATTGCGCGCGAGCTGCACGATACCTTATTACAAAGTCTTCACGGGCTGATGTTTCGGTTTCAGGCGGCTCGCAATATGCTTCCCAAACGTCCGGAAGAAGCCATGGAAGCTATGGATGGTGCTATTACAAGAACGGAACAGGCAATCGCCGAAAGCCGAGATTCGATCAGTGATCTACGCACCTCACCCTCAACCGCAAACGACCTTGCCGATGCATTAACCGCAATGGGCAGGGAGTTGGCTAACTCTCGGGAGGCCCACAACGGTTTGCCGTTGTTTGGCGTCACAGTGGAGGGCCAACCACGGCCGCTATCTCCGATCGTCCGGGATGAGGCTTGTCGAATCGCACACGAGGTATTGACCAACGCATTTCGCCACTCGGAAGCAAATCGGATCGAAGCAGAGGTTCGATACGATCATCACGCACTACGGCTCCGCTTCCGCGATGACGGAAAGGGGATCGATGCCGAAATTTTGAAGATGGGTGGACGGCCGGGCCATTGGGGGTTGCCGGGAATTCGAGAGCGCGCCCAACGAATCGGCGCAAAAGTAGATTTCTGGAGCGAAGCCGGAGCGGGCACGGAGGTTCAGGTATTTGTCTCTGGTGCCGTAGCTTACGAGGACAATGGCCATCAGTCTCGATTCGGCCTATTTCACAAGTGGAGAAAACATGCCAACCGGGGCTAATTTCATTCGGGTTCTGTCGGTCGATGATCATCCCGTTCTGCGCGAAGGAATCGCAGCGCTAATCAACGCGGAAAGTGACATGAAAGTGGTAGCAGAGGCGACTAACGGGGAGGAAGCCATCGAGAAATTTCGATTGACCCGACCCGACGTAACTTTATTGGATCTGCAGATGCCCGTGTTGAACGGCATTGAGGCTCTGGTCCGGATTCGATCCGAATTTCCTAATTCGCGCGTTATCGTTCTGACGACCTACTCTGGCGACACACAAGTGATGCGTGCGCTGAAAGCGGGTGCGAGGGGCTATTTGTTGAAAGGACACGTGCATCGAGAACTTGTGGAGAACATACGTGGCGTCCATGCGGGCGAGAAGCGAATCCCTCCGGAGGTGGCAGCCGAGTTGGCAGCTCACGTCACAGTGGAAGCCTTAACTTCGCGGGAAGTGGAGGTGCTCCGGTTGATCTCCGCCGGGAACGCGAACAAAGAGATAGCCGGCAGGCTCTCCATTAGCGAGGAAACTGTAAAGAGTCATGTGACGAACATCCTTGGGAAACTCGGCGCAAATGACCGGACACATGCCGTGACCATCGGCGTCAAACGCGGAATCATTGAACTTTAGATCCCCTGAATAGGGGACGGAAAGAGTAAACTTTCTGGTGTTCTCAAAACGCCGCCGATCCAATAGCTTGTAAAAGGTACTGATCTGCAGCGGCTATTCTCGAACTTTGCAAACGGATGGCCGGGCCGGGGTTTGCTGTTGCTGCGGGTGATTACCGCGGCAGCTCTGATTCACAGCGGACGCTTGGCTCTTCACGCGGGGTTTGGGATCGTTTCAATCCCGCAAGTGATTACAGTTATTCTGTCGATCCTAATTCTAATCGGCTTATGGACCCCGGTAGCCGGCACTCTGGTTGCGCTGGTGGAGATGTGGATCGCATTCTCGCTTTGTGGTCAATCTGGCGAACCTTGGGCTTCTCTCATTCTGGCCAGCATTGCGGCGGCTCTAGCGATGCTCGGGCCTGGCGCACACTCCATGGATGCCAAACTTTTCGGAAGGAAGCACATCGACTTACGGCAATGAGACCGGACTAGCTCTAGCTGCCCCAAAAGGGGGAGTGCCAAGCGCTGCGATTTGATGAATCGGGTACTTGACCAATAGGGGTTTGACGCGCTGTAACTTGGCGGCACAATTAGCTCACGAATGTCGGATAGACATTCAAATCTCAAAAGAGGTAAAGCATGGAAGTTCAGCATCGCACTACGAATTTCTCAGCCAACTCCGCGTCCCCGCTTCTGGCCATCGCACCGGGACCCACGCGCATCATCCGTACAAGTATGCCTTTGCAGTGGCAAGGCCTTCTTCTTGAGAAGCATTCGACATCTCCAGGCGAACGCGCGGCAGCTTCAATCGACAGAGCGGTCATTTCACTCAACACCGGGTCGCCCTCGCGCTTCGAGCATCGCACGGCTTCTGGCGATTACGTCTCTTGCCTGAACCGGCCGGGAACGGTAATGACCACACCTCCGGGGCCGGTACCGGATATTCGGCTGCATACTTCGTCAGAATTTTTGCACTGTGGCCTGGACCAAGAGTTCACGCGTGGTGTGATGGAAGAGTCGGATAGCCGCAGCCGTCCCGCCTCAATGTTCCGGCCCGGGATACAGGATAAGCCGATCCGCTGTCTACTCGGGATGCTCGCAGACGAACTTGAGTCGGAAGCGCCGATGGGGCGGCTCTACGTCGATTCTCTTGCACACGCGCTTGCTACCCGTTACCTCTGTCTCGATTGCGGCCTCAGCCCGCGCCCTGAGAGCGGCGTTTCACCGCTCCCTTTGCGCATACTGAACCGAGTGCGCGATAAGATCGAAGCCCACCTGGATACCGGCTTAAGCCTGAAAAGCCTCGCGCAGGAAAGTGGTTATAGCCGCGCCCACTTTCTGCGAATGTTCCGGGCCGCAACCGGCATGACTCCGCACCAGTATGTACTTGGCCTACGAGTTAAACGGGCGCAAGACTCTCTTCGGATGAAGAAAGCGAGCATTATCGACGTGGCAATGTCATGTGGTTTTTCCAGCCAGTCGCATATGACAAATGTCTTTCGTCAGCATCTGGAAATGACACCTGCGGAGTATCGTCGCAGTGCTTAGCTCAGCTGTTCTGCCGAGCGGCGATGGGATCTATGCGGACGCGCGAGACTGATATAGATTTGGACAGAGCGTTTCTCGTCGCCCATCTGCTTACCGGAAACGTGCAGGACGCCGAGGCCGCGGTCTTGTTAGCCATGGAATCCTGGAAACCCGAGAATGAATCCGGCGAATACTTGTTCCGGAAAATAGTACAGGCAGCCGCAGGCAGCCGCATTGAACGGACATCTTTTGCTTCCACTTATCATCTACCGTCCCAGCTGCAAAACGTGCTTAAACTTTCCCGATCTCTCCGGCGTTCGTTCGTACTCAGAATGCTTGTCGGGCTACCGGCGGAAGTCTGCGCTGATTTACTAAGCATAGATTCACAATTAGTGGACGAGCACTTGCGCTGCGCCTTGCTTCGCCTGGGCGATTGCGCTTTAGATCGGCGGGAATGAGAACGATGGCGAAGCTTATCTCAGTTAACGCAGCTCTTCCCCGTGACGTCGCTTGGCGAGGCGAAACTGTTCACACAGCCATCTGGAAGCAACCCGTGCAGGGACGTCGGATGGTTCGGAGACTGAACGTAGACGGAGATGCCCAAGGAGACTTGGCCGGGCACGGTGGTGAGCACCGCGCGGTGATGGTCTACCAGCAAGACTCCTACCGCTACTGGGAGAAGCATCTGGGACGAACGGATTTCACGCTAGGACAATTCGGGGAGAACTTCACGGTGGACGGCTTGGCGGATGACGAAGTCTGCGTCGGCGACCGTTATCAGATCGGGACAACTCTGCTGGAGGTGACACAGCCGCGCGTAACCTGCTATCGGCTGGGGATCAGAATGAACCAACCGGATATGGCCGCACTCGTAGTTGCCCATCACCGTCCCGGCTTCTACTTCAGGGTACTTCGAGAGGGTGAGGTTGGCGCGGGAGACGAGATTGTAAAAGTGCTCGAGGGTCCAGGGCACATGACCGTCGCCGAGATCGATTCCCTGCTGTACCTGCCGGGCCATACAGCGGAAAAACTTCAAAAGGCGCTAGGCATTCCAGCGTTGAGTGCGGGCTGGAAGGGCTCCTTCCAGGCTTTAGCCAATCAGTCTTTAAAAAGTGCGGACATAGCGCCGGGTTGGGCAGGCTTCCGTCAAATGCAGGTATCCAGAGTAGACCGCGAGACGGCGAGTGTTGTTTCGTTGTCGCTCATCGATCCCGGCGAAGGACTTTTACCCTCAGCCCTTCCCGGTCAGTTCGTGGTCGTGAAACTGCCCGTAAAGCCCGATGCACCGGCGATTCTGCGGAACTATTCCATCTCCAATGCGCCTGGTTCTAACGCCTACCGTGTGAGCGTGAAGAAAGAAGCTAACGGAGCGGCAAGCAGCTACGTGCATGAGCATGTGAAAGCTGGCGATAAGTTGGAACTGAGTGCGCCGAGGGGAAACTTCCTCCTGCGGCCCGGGAACGATCCGATCGTTTTTATCAGCGCAGGCATAGGCGCGACTCCAGTGCTCGCCATGCTTCACGCAGTTGCATTAGGGGGAGGAAGCCGCCAAGTGTGGTGGCTATACTCGGCACGCAATCGAGCCTCACACCCGTTCGTTCGTGAGTGCGGCGAACTGCTCACGTCAATACCGGGTGCTAGCAGTCACGTTGTTTACAGCAGACCGGAAGCCGGGGACCGGCTCGGCACCGATTACGATTCCTCTGGACACTTAGACGGCGCGTCGCTGGATAGACTTGAAATTCCAAAAGTCGCTGACTTCTACATGTGCGGGCCTTCATCGTTTCTGCGGAATATGAGTGCCGCGATTGTGCAGCGTGGCACTGAAGCATCAAAGATCCACACTGAGATCTTCGGGCCGGATCCATCTCTTACACCTGGAATCGCAGCGGTCCCGGAACATCGGGCCCACCCACCCGCAGGCGAGTCGGGAGCAGGTCCTTTGGTGTCTTTCACTCGAAGCGGGCTAACCATTCCGTGGGACACGCGCTTCGGCAGCCTGCTCGAGTTCGCGGAAGCGTGCGAGGTGCCAGTGAGGTGGTCGTGCCGTACCGGTGTGTGCCATACCTGCGAGTGCGCTCTTGTAGGAGGCGCAGTGGATTACGACCCTGATCCGCTCCAAATGCCAGCCGCTGGGAACTTGCTGATATGCTGCTCACGCCCGAGAGGCACAGTTGAGATCGATCTTTAGAGGAATGGTGATCGTCTGATGACTGAGAAGTACGACGTCCTGATTATCGGCAGTGGAGAAGCAGGCAAGTATCTTGCGTGGACCCTGGCCGAGGCGGGCCGCAAAACAGCACTGGTCGAACGCAAACTCATCGGCGGTTCCTGCCCGAATATCGCTTGTCTCCCGAGTAAGAACGTAATCCACAGCGCTAAGATAGCCGCTTTCGCCCGGCGTGCGAAGGAATTCGGATTGGTTGGTGAACCGCTGGCGACGGATATGAAAGCAGTTCTGTTACGCAAGCGACGGATGGTGGATGACCTGCTCGCCGTTCATATCCAGCGGTTCCACACCAGTGGTACCGAGCTCATCATGGGCGAGGCGAAATTCATCGGGGAACGGACTGCGGAAGTGA